>JBEDHB010000030.1:0-11236 GCA_041174325.1 Pseudomonadota bacterium | reverse complement strand
ATCGTCATAAATTGATTTTAATACTTAACAGGGTTTTGGACTCATGCGCCACTGCAAATATTGAAGTCCTAGATACCCCCCCAAGAAAAATCCCGGTAGCGCGATGAAGGCATTGAGTGCCAACGTTGAAATCCCACTCAAGCCCTGCCCGACCGTACACCCCATCGCGGTGACCCCACCAAATCCCATCAGCGCGGCACCCACGAGATGATTGGCGGTATCATCAACACCCCGAAAGGCTTCCCACCGAAAACGCTTAGTGAGGATGGCGCTAATCGCTGAGCCAGCAATCATGCCCAAGACCGCCACGATCCCAATCGTGAGCACTTTGGATTTATCGCTGGTGAACATTAACCAATCCAAGGAATAGGCATACGGCGCCACAAATGAGAGGCTTTCCATCCGACCCGAGTTAGTCACTAAGAATGCTTCTTGCAAGGTGTTGGGGTCTTCTTCAAGATGCGCAAAGTGCCCAGATACCCACCAAATGGCGGTGATTGCCAAGCCAACCCCTACTCCTGCTAAGAGGTTGTCAACACTCCAAAATGATTTCTTGATAAGGGCGTAGGCAATAAAGGCACCACCAATCACAATGGACAGAATCCAACGCAGTTGTTCTTTACCCATACCAACACTGGCCGAGAGTACGCTTGGCAAGTCTTGAGGGGTTTTAAGATTTAATGCCACCTGGTCAATGGAATTGGTTCTCAAGACCCCCAAAAATCCGCGCATGGTCATGTAGGCAACGAGTCCCAAAACAATGAACACCACGATGGATTTCAGATTACCGCTGCCGATCCGAACCAGGGTTTTGCTGCCGCATCCCGATGCCAGAACCATCCCAATTCCAAATAGAATGCTACCAATTAGAGTCGATAGATAAAGCACGCGGTTACCGGTGTAGAGGGATTTGGTGACATCAATCCATCCAAGGTGAGACATCGTAGCAACCCCCAGTATTGCGATACCAATGGCTAAGCACCATTGGCGCATACGTGACCAATCCTCCATCAGGAGACCATCGGATACGGCACCCAGCGTGCAAAAGTTGGTTCGTTGCATGATGGCGCCCAATACTGCCGTAATAGCAAAGGTAATCAGCAAAGCCTGACTACCCAGAGAGCGAATCTGCTCTGGTGATAAATCAGTCATGATGATTCCTAGGGTTTAAATTTGTAGTATTGCTGGTTGAGGTAAGCCACAACGTCTGCTTCATCCTCAGGGAATAAATCAAGGCGCAATTCGGTATTGCAACGCGCTACCATCACCTTCAAACGATCCAAGCCCTTGACCCGACGATCTTTGCGGGTGTAAATCAAGGTGACATCACCCAAGCCAGACTTCTCGGCATGGCATTGATAGCACTTGGTGTCTTCAATCTTCTTACCATTGGCAAGATTAGGCGCGGCCATGGCAGGCTGCGCGGCTAATCCGCCTAAAACACCAATGAGAATTGCTAAGGTCGATAAAGTCTTCATAGTCTCAATATATATTAATTTCAGAAGATGTGATTCTATCGGACTGAATTAAAAAACTACAGCAAAAGATTATTCGGTAATACTAATATAAGCAAAAGTTATAAAGTAATGAGTAATTAGGGCCGGATATAGGCGTATTTGTCCTTAAATTGCAGGTCAGCAATCCGCACTACCCCAGAGGGGGTGAACTCGGCATCTAGGATAAATTGGTCACGCTTGAGGTTACGGTTGCGCAGGGTAATCTCGCAGACCTCAAAACGTACGCCCCGGGACTTTAAGGCCGCAACCAATGGCGCATATTCGGTCCCACTCTTATCCTTGCCACCTTCCATCAAAATATCGACCCCATTCGCATGCGTTACCACAATGATTTTGGTCTGTGGTGAGACGTCTAGGTGATTCCGAATATTCCGCAGACCTTTTAAGCCCTGGGTGGCCGCGTCATCAATGTGATAAACCACTCGGGTTGGTTCGGCACTCGCTAGATTAGATCCAACGGACAAACCGATGGCTAGAAAGCCCATCGATACTGCACGAATGAATGCTTTCATACAACCCTCCCGTTAAAAAGAAACAACTAAATGGGGGCCATCCCCGGATTGCCTTTAACACCTTTAATGACAGGTTCATTGAGCTTGACCGCCCTAATGGTTTTCACTTCGCGCAAGTGTCGCGCCATTAGATCCCAAATGGCTTCGCCGCCGGCATTCTTTGCCTCTTCCGAAACCGGCGCCCATCCAGCAACCTTATAGGTCTTGCCTGCATCAATGAGGTTGCCATTCAGACGCATCTCGGAGATGCGCTTGCCAGCACCGCCTGCTGGGTCAATGGTATATTGCAAGCCACCAACCCGAACCATATCGCCACCCTGTTGGTAGTAAGGATCGGGGTTGAATAAGTTATCTGCGACGTCTTCCAATACGGTCTTGATCATCTCGCCACTCATATTAGTGACCGTGGTGTACGGATACGTAATCGCCGTTTGATCGAGCAGATGCTCCATTGTGATGGACTCGCCAGGCAATAAGGAGGTGCCCCAACGAAAGCCCGGTGAGAATGAAATCTCAGCATTCTTTTGCTTTAAGAGACCATCTAAGATCACTTGATCAAAGCTACCATTGAAGTTTCCACGGCGATACAAAAGACC
Source organism: Pseudomonadota bacterium (assembly GCA_041174325.1). GTDB lineage: Bacteria > Pseudomonadota > Gammaproteobacteria > Burkholderiales > Burkholderiaceae > Polynucleobacter. The sequence continues at coordinate 8,611 of JBEDHB010000030.1, read as the reverse complement.
ATCGGTCACGGCTAGCTTCTCAGCAAGCTTCGTCTCATATGGTGCCCGTATCTTCTTAATTAGGGCACTCATTCCTGCATCAGCGGGTAATAAGTTCGAGAACACGGGCAAGAGTTTGTAGCGGAAGTCGGTAACCCTGCCACCCTTCACATCAAAATCCAAGACGCCTAAGAACTTACCATTGGATCCAGCGTTGGTAACCAGAGTTACACCACCTGGATTCGTTACTTTAACGGGGGCTGGAACGCCATCGTGTGTATGACCACCCATAATCGCATCGATACCCCGTACGCGGGAGGCCATCTTTAAATCCACATCCATGCCGTTGTGCGAGAGAACAACGACAACCTTAGCACCCTTGGCACGAGCCTCATCGACGACCTTTTGCATGTTCTCTTCTTGAATACCAAAGGTCCAGTTAGGTGTGAAGTAACGTGGATTGGCGATGGGTGTGTAGGGGAATGCCTGACCAACCACGGCAACCTGTACACCATTCATGGTCTTCATGGCATACGGCGCAAAGACCGCATCACCAAAGTCAGCGGTCTTAATGTTTTGTGCCACAAACGAGACCTTGCCCCGGAAATCCTTCTCCACAATTTCCATGACGCGCTTCTCACCCAGGGTCATCTCCCAATGGGGGGTCATGACATCAACGCCCATGGCGAGACAGGCGTCAACCATATCCTGACCATTGGTCCAAAGTGCGGTTCCTGAACCCTGCCAGGTATCACCACCATCGAGTAACAATGCACCGGGACGACTGGCCTTGATTTGCTTTACCAAAGTAGCGAGATGGGCAAACCCACCCACCTTGCCATAGGTCTTGGCTGCAGAGGCAAAATCCAAATAAGTAAACGCATGCGCATCACGCGTACCAGGCTTCACACCATAGAACTTCAATAGATACTCGCCCACCAAATGGGGTGGCTTGCCATCTTGTGCGCCAATGCCTAAATTGACATTGGGCTCACGAAAGTAGATTGGGAGTAATTGCGCATGGCAATCGGTGAAGTGTAAAAAATGCACATTACCAAACTTTGGCAGATCATAAAACTTCTGTGCAGCACTTTGAGCATGAGAAAAATTGGACTGCAAGCTCATTCCGCCAGCCGATGCCACCGCAAGGGCTTGCAAAAACTCCCGTCTACTAAAAGACATACAACTCCTTCGAAATTGGTTTACTGATTAACAGGAGAGTTCGGGTCCAATAACAGAGCCATCACGTCTTGCATTTGCTTCTCGGTCAACAAATTAAAGTGACCAAAGCGCGGCATATTACTGCACACGTTGTAAGCTTTGGAGTTATAAATCCGATTCCAGGTGTAGGTCACAACCTCTTTGCCGTAACCACGTAACTTGCCGTAGTTCCAAAGGCTTGGGCCAATATTGCCGTAGGATAGCTCCGCTTTATTGATTTGGTGGCAGTTATAGCAACCGCCGCCATTCGCAGCATCCGGTTTGTCGCTCCAAGTTGCACCGCGACCACTCTGAGCTACTCGCTCACCGGCTTTCCAATCGCCGATGTATTTACCATCTGCCGGTTGCTTAATCGTTGCCATATTGGCTTTCTGAATGGACTCAGCCTGCTTGGGGTTACCCTTTCCTGCCAATACCGCAGGGTCCGAGCAATACTTTTGTGCAGCGTCTTGCTTTAATCGGTCAATCGACGCAATCCCTTTTGTTTGAAAACTGTCTTGCATCATCTTGTCAAACTTCGCATCGGCTAAGGCAGAACCCATGGGTAACGCCAATAAAGTTGCTGCTGTGATTAGATATTTATTATTCATGTTGTATTCTCCAGCGTTTAGCGTTTCAAACCAGGGGCAGCCATCTTGCCGCCATTTGCCGTTACTGCCATATACATCGAGACCGCAATCGTGTCATCAGATATATAGATCGGCTCTGGGAAACGTTGCTGACGATAACAATCGTTTAAACGGTATTGCATGGTCCAGAAGGTACCGCTCGATACTCGGTACGCTGGCCATGCACCCCAACCAAGAGCAGCGCCCTTTTGCTGGGTCAAGTCAGGCAAATCTTGCAAGCGAATGCGCTTACCTGGATCGGCATGACATGATGCACAGGAGAAATCCATCGGGCCAGCTTGATAGAAGAACGACTTCTTACCGAGCTCATACATTTCTTTTTCTTTGGGGTGCTTCATTGAGACATTAATGGTTGCGCCTTTGGAATTGGCAACTACATAAGCAACAATCGCCTCGACGTCTTTGCGCTTACCTTTTCCAAAACTACCAGCAATAATTTCTTTGCCATCAAAACCTTGGAGACGCTCCATGCAGGTCACAATGCGTGACTCGAGGTCTTGAACTTTATTCGTGTCTTTGAAGTACTTAGGCAACACGGCATAAACACCCTTGACCACACCGGGTCCAAGACCCAAATCGCATTTTTCAAGAGTGGCATTCTTAGGGCCCATGGCTTTCTTCCAGAGCTCTTCACCAGCCATTTCATACAAATCAGAGGGATTACCATCAGCAATCATCGCACGGTACTTCTCAATTTCAGCGGTTGGCGCACCAGCCGGAGCGGCAGAAGTAGCTGCCTGAGGTGCAGGTGCTGATGCCGCTTTTTGGGCGGCTCAGGCGTCGTACATGCTTGCAGAACAAATAGCGACGACACGATGAGTGTCCCGCGAGTCCAATGTTGTCTCATGATATCCCTCTTATTGTTTTCGATCAGTGAAGTACTAACTACGGATTACGAAACGGTTGCCTCATCGGTCCGCTTACCACCTTTGTTGTCAACCCAGGTCACGGTTACTTTCTCACCTTTGGCACCCTTGTACTTAAAGTTCAAGAATGGGTCTTTTGACACTGCTGGACCAAACTCGCCCAAAAAGACGTCTTTACCATTGGCTTTTGCAGTCACAGTACTAATAAACCACGCCGGAATTGCTTTACCAGAGGCGTCTTTACGCTGACCAGTTTCCATATCATGTTTCATTAGGATTTTGACATCCACCACACCGCCGCTCTCGGTTGCTCGTACGCGCATCGGATCTGACATTTTGCTTCCTCTCTAATTCGTTAAATATGTAATCAACTATTCGGTTTAATCATTAACCGCCGCAACCACCCAGGGTTACTTTTACTTCTTTCACCGCCACGCTCCACTTGTTATCCGCTTTGACTAAAGCGTAAACGTTGGAGGTTTGACCCATCTTGATACGGGTTGTCACAAATGGCTCGGTACCCGCTGGGATGAAGAACTGGGCAGCCAATGCGCTGGGGTTCTTGTCTACCAAGATTGCCATTTGTTGGGCTTTGAGGGTGGTGTTAATTCCAACAGGAACCACGGCACCGTTCTCAGCAATATCAGGTGCAATCATGGTGATTGCTCCCGAGGTCTCTGGCTTACCAGCGCCTAATACTTTGAACACATCATCCAAGGTTTTTCCTTCAAAGGCGGCCTTATTCCACTCTTGCGCTTGTGCGGGAGTAATCAAACCTGCTGAAGCCATCAAGCCAAAGATGGCTGAGTATTTCAGTACATCACGTCGTTGCATATCCATAAAAACTCCTTGTTATCAACTGCTACTCATTAGTTGTTGCTTACCTAAAACTATAAAGCCAGTGGGGTATTGCGATCGTCAGTACTAACCCCTAATACGTACTAAGCGCTTATTTTCCTCCATTTAACATCCATTGCACCAAAGTCTTATTGTCGGCATCGGATAATTGAGTTTGGGCGGGCATCGGAATGGCGCCCCAAACACCAGCGCCGCCTGCTTTCACTTTCTTCTCTAAGAGGGCTTGGGCATTCGCTACGCCTTTGTACTTATTGGCAACATCCGCAATCGATGGGCCGACTAATTTCTCTGCTGGCGCATGACAAGCTGTGCAATTCTCTTTTTTAAACAAGTCAGCCGGGCCTGCTGCTTTGGGTGCGGCACTGGCAGTCGATACCATCATCATGCCGGCGGATGGTAAGGCGGCCACCGGTGGCTTGGTTGTATCGACACCCCGATAAGGGCCGTACTCACGATTCTGCTCTGCCAAATTATTGTGTGCATTGCGGGCATAGTCAGGTAGCACCGATCCAATCGCAACGTGTTGTGCGCAATTGTTCATGCACGCCGTGTTTTTTACATCTGGCGTGCCACTCACGGTCCACATACCATGCTTTTGGGTCATACCATTACGGTTAGGCATCATGCCTTGCACTTGCGCAATATTTTTGTTCGAGAGCACAAAATCGTCTGGAACAACTTCGCCTAAGTTAAGCATGAAAGCCACCAAAGAATAGGTTTCATCCACTGTTAGAGTGCGAGGCGCATTCCACGGCATGGCGCGGTACACGTAATCCCAAAGGGTTGAGACGGTTGCGACCTTCATAATCGTAGTGCGTTGCGGTTGCTTTTCACTCGTCAATGAGGCTACACGACCGGTTTTGACATCATCCTTCGTGGTTCCACCGGCAATGGGTGTAAACACTTCGTTCGATTCACCAAACGTACCGTGACAACTTGCGCACTTTTGCTCCCAAATTGCTTGCCCCTTCGCAACGGAGCCCGAACCAGGAGGTAAACCCTTAAAGTCAGGGCGCACATCGATATCCCAAGCCGCTACCTCGGCAGGCGTGGCATTGCGGCCCATGTTCATATAGGGTTTTGGTTTACTTACCGCTGGAGCAGTTTGTGCATGCACCTCGGCACCGCTTATAAAAACAGCGGTGGCAAATGCAGCACTCGCAAGAATGGGTTTCATCAAAACATTAGCCGACTTGAACATTGCTGACCTCGCCATTGGTATCAACCTTCCACGATTGAATTGCATTGTTGTGATAAATCGAGCGCGTACCGCGTACGGCTCGTAATTGACGAATCGTAGGTTGCACATAACCCGTGTCGTCAATCGCTCGCGATTGCATGATGGTGGGTGAACCATCCCAGACCCAATCAATGTTAAAGCGGGTGAGAGCCTTGGTCAGAATGGGGGTCTCAAGACGCGCAGTGCGCCAATTATTGCCACCATCAAACGAGACGTCGACACGCTTGATCTTGCCACGACCCGACCATGCCAAACCGCTCACGTTGTAGTAGCCCTTATCAAAGAGTTGCTGACCACCTGAAGGTGTGGTGATGACTGATTTGCACTCCTGAATCGAGGTGTATTGACGATGCAAGCCGTCCGGCATCAAGTCGATGTAGTGAATCGCTTCGTCCTTGGTGGCGTATTTCATATCACCCACCTCAATGCGGCGTAACCACTTCACCCAACTAACGCCCTGCACGCCTGGTACCACCAAGCGGATTGGGAAACCGTTTTCCGGGCGCAGCATCTCGCCATTCATACTCCAAGCAACCAGTACATCATCAAGCGCCATTTCCATGGGAATGGTGCGGGTCATACCAGAGCCATCGCCACCTTCAGCCAAGATGTACTTGCCCTTCTTCAAATCCGCGCCACAAATATCCAAGAGCGTTGACAGTGGCACCCCTGTGAACTCGCAACATGACAGCATGCCGTGGGTGTATTGCACCGTTGGAACCGCTACATTGCCCCACTCCAAGCCAGTATTAGCACCACACTCAATAAAGTGAATCCGTGATACTGATGGCAGGCGCAATAAATCGTTCATCGTGAACACTTTTTCATTCTTCACGAGGCCGTTGATCATTAAGCGATGCTTATTGGGATCGATGTTGTACCAACCCTGATGGTGGCGCTCAAAGTGCAAGCCGTTGGGAGTAATGATTCCGAACAATCCTTGCAATGGCGTGAACGCAACTGATGCGGCGGATACGCGGGTTAATCCAGGGGATTCGCGACGAATTAAGTTCTTCTCATAAATGGATGGCGTGCCATAGGGCTCGGTGGCAACGTTCTTACCTAAGGTCGTTTGCCAAATTTGCTTCTCCAGAATTGCTGGATCACCTTGGGGATTTGCTAGAGCGAAGCCGCTACCCACAGCACCAGCACTTCCTAGGGCCGCCATGAAACTCTTGCGCAGAAATCCGCGACGGGTCTCGTCGGCACCATGTTGGTTGATTTCAGTAATTGCCTCTTGCGATAAAAAGTTCTCGGGCGCCTTGCGAATTAGATTCTGGCTACCAAGGGATTGCCTGGTTTTGGTTCGTTCACTCATACTCATCAAGGATTAAATGGTTAAACAAAAATTCATGGGGCTTACTCAAACAGTTCGTTCATGACGCGTCCACAAACGCGTTGGCAAATTTCAAGAGTGGCGTCATCGCAAATGGAATAAAACACCGTGGTGCCAACTTTGCGTCGTGCCAGTATTCCAGCCTCATGAAGTGCTCCCAAGTGACGGGATACATTTGCTTGACTCGACTTGGAGAGCTCAATCACCTCACTCACGGATTTCTCGCCTTCGCATAATGCATACATAATGCGCAAACGGGATGGTTCAGCGAGTACCGCAAAAAACTGGGACACCGCTTTAAAAAGTATCTCCATTTTTTCTTGGGATAAGTGTTTTTTAGACAAATCCTCCGCGAAGCCCTGAGCTGCAGAGTTTTTATTTGGGAATGATGGACTGGACATAAATATGCGTAGTTGCGCATATTACACCCAATATTTGTATAAATAAATATACAGAGATACCCTGATTCGATCGGACTAGAATAGAGGCTTCGTAAATCAGCGCCAATATTTATTCTAAAAACGCTTTATAAGTAATTGATTTAATACATAAATTGTTAGATACCCAAGCTATTTTCCTATCCCTGCAGTTGGCCTTTTGGACCTTAGTAGTCTTAATCCCGATTGGAATCTGGCTGGGCTATCACTTAGCACAAGCCGGCCCCTGGAAATCCTGGGCTGAGGCGGCGCTCGCCCTGCCCTTGGTATTGCCGCCAACTGTGTTGGGGTATTACTTTATTGTCGCGTTTGCTGGCAAAAGTCTTTTTGGGGAGCCCCTGGTGTTCTCATTCACCGGTCTCTTAATTGCCTCCATCATCGTGAACCTACCGTTTGCAATCCAACCAATCCAACGAGCCTATGAAGCAATCCCAGTGGAAATTAAGGAAGCCGCCAAGGTCAGTGGGCTGAGTACTTGGCAGCGCTTTCGCTTGATTGAGCTGCCCTTAGCGTGGCGTGGCATCTTAAGCGGTGCCGCCATGACCTTTGCCCATACCTTGGGCGAGTTTGGGGTGGTCCTCATGGTAGGTGGCGCAATTCCTGGAGAAACCAAAACCGCATCGATTGCGATCTACGATAAGGTGCAAACATTCGACACTGCAGGAGCCGGCGCCCTCTCCGTAATCTTGTTGCTGATCTCGCTCATTGCAATTGCCATTTCGTATGGGGTCTTTGGTCGCAACCCCGCGGGGGTGCGCCGTGCTTAAGGTTCATCTTCAGCAATCCCTTCCTAATCCCCTATCGATTCAGCTGGAAATCGATGCCGGCGAGGTCCATGCCCTCGTGGGTCCCTCTGGTAGTGGCAAGACCAGTATCTTGCGCTCCATTGCCGGCCTTCATCATCCTGAATTTGGTTTTATTGAATGCGACCAGCAGGTCTGGCTTAATCGTGATCCTGCACGTGGGCCCATGATGACCTTGCCACCCAACCAACGCTCGTGCGGATTTTTATTTCAACAATACGCCCTGTTTCCTCACCTCAGTGCTTTGGATAACGTGTGTATGGCGCTTTACAACACGATCAACGATCCGCAGAAACGCCGGGCTGAGGCGCAACGTTGGCTTGATGAACTTAATATTGGTGAACTTCAAGAACGTCTACCTAAACAATTGTCAGGTGGGCAGCAGCAACGCGTTGCTCTAGCGCGCGCCTTAGCGCGCTCACCCAAGATGCTTCTGCTCGATGAGCCTTTTTCAGCAATTGATATTCCGACTCGCCAGAAACTCTATCAAACGCTTGCAAAGCTTCGTAAGCAGCTCAATATTCCCATCATCCTCGTCACGCACGATCTGCGTGAGGCCCATTTGCTAGCCGACCGAATCACCGTGCTCGATCAGGGCGTGGGTTTGCAGACCGCCAATCCACAATCCTTATTTACCAAGCCGCGTAACGCGCGCGTTGCCCAGCTCGTTGGGATTCCTAATCTCTTTCATGGGGTATTTAATGGCGGTACCCTATCCTGGGGTTCAAGCCCGTGGACCTTTCAAGTCGTCGACAAGGGACGCATTCCACCAAATGCCCAAGTGGCATGGGTGATTCCCCAAGAAGGACTGAGTGTGCACGCTGATCCAGAGGACCATCGCATTCCGTGTCGTGTGAAGACCATTAGTGCTTTAGGTCAGATTGCGCTAATTGAGTTCTCGATCGATGGTCTTGATGACTGCTTAACATGGGAAGCCTCTGTTGCAGAGGTTAAGCGTTTAGGCTTGGCTCGGGATACTCAGGTTTGTCTCGAGCTCGATCGCAAGCTGATTCACATCATGCCACTGCGCCCGATTAACGACCCGCGCCGTTTTGTTGGCGTTACTTAGTTACTTCTTTAAGCCAGCCAATAGATCGCGCTTGAGATCATCAATGTTCTCAAGACCAACAGCAATGCGCACCAAGCCATCAACGATGCCGGCATCCTTGCGCGCTTGCGGTGTAATGCGGGCATGGGTTGTGCTGGCTGGATGCGTAATCGTAGTACGAGTATCGCCAAGAT
>JBEDHB010000029.1:0-11323 GCA_041174325.1 Pseudomonadota bacterium | reverse complement strand
ACGGTTTAGTTAGTCTGGGCGCCTTATAATGTTGGTTTTCCTGAGGTATATCCATTAACTCCCCCGAACCATCATCTGCCCTATCCACCTTGGATGAGGTTGCGCGTCGCAGAAGCTTTGCCATCATCTCGCACCCTGATGCGGGTAAGACCACGCTCACTGAAAAATTACTCCTTTATGCAGGTGCCATTCAAATTGCGGGGAGTGTGAAAGCCCGAAAAGCGAGTCGCCATGCCACTTCAGACTGGATGGAAATTGAGAAGCAACGGGGTATTTCGGTAGCAAGTTCAGTGATGCAGATGGAATATCGCAACGCCATCATTAATCTCTTGGATACCCCGGGTCACCAAGACTTCTCCGAAGACACCTATCGGGTCTTGACTGCAGTGGATTCAGCTCTCATGGTGATTGATGCAGCCAATGGTGTGGAGCCTCAGACAAGGCGTTTGATTGATGTGTGTCGTGCACGCCATACACCCTTGGTCACGTTTATTAATAAGCTTGATCGTGAGGTCAAAAAACCGCTCGATCTGATGGATGAGATTGAGGCGGCATTGGGTATGGCAGTCGTTCCCTTTACTTGGCCGGTCGGAATGGGCAAATCCTTTGCCGGGGTAATCGACATCATTAACAATCAAATGCGTCTATTTAAGGCTGGCGAGGATCGGGTCACTGAAGACTCGAACCTCGTGGTCTCTTTAGATGATCCGATGCTCAAAGAGCGCTTCGGTGCGGAGTTAGAAGAAGCCTTGGCCGAAGTTGATCTGGTCAAAAATGCCATGCCGGCTTTTGATCGTGAGGCGTTCTTGGCTGGAGAGCAATCGCCCGTGTTCTTTGGCTCCGCGATTAATAATTTTGGTGTGCGTGAGATTTTGAATACCTTGGTTGATCTCGCTCCAGGGCCTGGATCGCGTAAGGCCGTCCAACGTCAGGTCGATCCGCATGAGAAAAAATTTAGCGCGGTGGTATTTAAGATCCAGGCAAACATGGATCCAGCACACCGCGATCGTGTGGCATTTTTACGAATTTGCTCCGGCCACTTCGAGCGTGGCATGAAACTCAAGATCGTGCGCAATGGTAAAGAGATTCGGACGAACAATGCCCTCTCCTTTTTATCTCAGCGCCGTGACATTTTGGATGAGGCCTTTCCAGGCGACATCATTGGCTTACCCAATCACGGGCTCTTGCATTTAGGCGACACCCTCACAGAAGGTGAAGAGCTGCAATTTACAGGCCTGCCCTTTTTTGCACCGGAGATCTTTCGCATGGTTGAAGCGGCCGACCCCATACGTAATAAGCAACTCCGTACAGGACTCTTGCAACTGGGGGAGGAAGGTGCGATTCAGGTCTTTCGCCCCATGAGCGGCGGCACCATGCTCTTGGGCGCCTTTGGGCAATTGCAGTTTGAGGTCGTTGCGCATCGGTTACAGTCCGAGTATGGTGCCGAGGTTCGCCTATTACCAGCGCGCTACACCATGGCCAGGTGGGTGATCTCCGAAGATCCTGTGGCACTCAAGAAGTTCATTGCTGAGAACAGTCACCGCATGGCTGAAGATGTGGTGGGTGCCTCGGTCTTCCTGGCAGCCCACAAATCTGAACTGGATGTCGCCCAGCAGCGCTGGGAACAAATTGAGTTTCATGCGCTACGTGAGCATGCGGGACTCATCTACCAGACTGAAATGTAGTTTTATTTTTTCTTTGATGTCATTGCTTTTTTGGTAGCACCAATGACTGACATTATTCTATTTGACAGAATCTGTTATACGGATCATCATTACCAATGATTTGCTCCCTTAAATGCTCAGAAACTGAAAACTTATTTGCCAGCATGAATGTGAGACGATTTAAACAGATTGAGCGGGTAGCACGGCGTAAACTTTTACAGATACATGAGGTCACTCGTCTTTAGTGTTTAAAAGTACCCCGGGGAAATCATTTGGAGTATTTAGCAGGAAAGCGAAAAGGTCAGTGCTCTATCCGCATTAATAGCCAGTGGCGCATTTGTTTTATCTGGAAGAGCGATGGGGCTTATAACGTAGAGATAGTGGATTATCACTAATAACTTAGGCGTCAAACATTATGAATAAATTAGATGAAATTCATCCTGGAGAAATCTTGTTAGAGGACTTCATGATCCCCATGAAAATTACCGCTCGCCAGCTGGCAGCCGATATTGATGTCCCACCAAGCCGAATTAGCGATATTGTTCATGGGCGCCGCCCTGTTACACCAGATACCGCTATTCGATTGGGTTTGTTTTTTAAAATGGATCCCCGTTTTTGGATGAACCTACAAATGGAGTATGAAATTCGGGTGGCCAAGAGAACTCTACAAAAAAAGATTGAGCCCCGTATTCGCGTATTCGAGAAAATGAACTTTAGCCTTACCTAATAGAACCTAATATGCCAACCCGTCATCAAACTCGTATTTGCTTTGTGCGTCATGGGGAAACCGATTGGAATGTTGAGAAGCGTATGCAAGGCCATATCGATATCCCACTCAATGCCAACGGCGTGATACAGGCCGAGCGCTTGGGGAAGGCTTTTTTGCAAAGCGGCCATCGATTTGATCGCATTTACTCGAGTGATTTAGAACGGGCTTTTCATACTGCTAAGGCGATTGCGAGTCCTCAGTCCCTAGAAATTATGGTGCACCCTGATCTACGCGAACGCCATGTGGGCAAACTGCAAGGGCTGCTACTCGCTGATGCGCCTCAAGTCGAGCCCGCTTTATGGCAACGTCACTTGGCCCGCGATTTAGACTTTGATCTCGATGGTGGTGAGAGTATTGTGCAGTTTCATCTGCGCATGAAACGCATGCTCGAGCACTTTTTGATGAGACACTCGGGAGAACAGATCCTGGCAGTGAGTCATGGAGGCGCATTGGATATGGTGTATCGCATCGTCACTCAGCAAGCCTTAGATGCTGAGCGCGTTGCGGTGGTGCCCAATACCTCGCTTAATTGGATCATCCATGATGGTAATGCCTGGTCAATTGAGCGCTGGGGTGATACGAGCCATCTCACCGATTCAGTGCTCGATAACATCGAAATCTAATGATGCGCTGGTGAGATCCAGCGCAATCGCTTCAGCCACTTTGATCCCATCAATCCCGGCGGACATAATTCCACCAGCATACCCCGCACCTTCACCGGCTGGGTAAAGGCCTTTCGTATTAATGCTCTGGTAATGAGGTCCGCGTTTAATCTGGAGCGGAGACGAAGTACGAGTCTCCACCCCCGTGAGCACCGCATCGGGCATCGCAAAGCCCTTAATCTTTTTCTCAAACGCGGGAATCGCCTCCCGAATGGCTTCAATGGCATAACTCGGTAAGCTCGTGGCTAGATCGGTGAGATGCACACCAGGCTTATACGATGGAATGACAGTGCCAAATTCAGTAGATGGCTTGCCTTTTAGGAAATCACCCACCAATTGTCCGGGAGCCTCATACGTTGATCCACCCAAGGTAAATGCTCTTGACTCGAGCTCCCTCTGAAAGGCAATACCTGCCAATGGTCCACCTGGATAGTCACTCGGATCAATCCCAACCACGATCCCTGCATTCGCATTGCGCTCATTACGCGAATACTGGCTCATGCCATTGGTGACAACCCGATTAGGCTCCGAAGTCGCAGCGACTACCGTGCCGCCAGGGCACATGCAAAAGCTATAGACCGAGCGACCGTTCTTCGCATGGTGCACCAGCTTGTAGTCAGCTGCACCAATGAGTGGGTTACCCGCATGCGGTCCAAGTCGGGCACGATCAATCAATGACTGGGGATGTTCAATCCGAAAACCGACCGAGAACGGTTTGGCCTCCATGTACACGCCCGCATGAAAGAGTGTTTCAAATGTATCGCGGGCGCTATGACCAAGGGCGAGCACCACATGATCAGCCGCCAAATACTCACCGCTTTCTAATTGCAAACCTTGAAGTACGTGATTACTGATATCAAAGCCCGTCACCTTTTGACCAAAGCGTACCTCACCACCCAAATCAATAATTTCTTGGCGAATCTTTTCTACCATTCCAACCAAACGAAAAGTACCAATGTGCGGTTTGGAGACATATAAGATCTCTTCAGGAGCACCGGCTTTCACAAACTCGTGTAAGACCTTGCGGCCATAAAACTTGGGGTCTTTGACTTGGCTCCATAGCTTGCCATCGGAGAAGGTACCCGCCCCACCCTCACCAAACTGTACGTTGGATTCCGGGTTCAAAATCTTTTTGCGCCACAGCCCCCAGGTGTCTTGGGTGCGCTCGCGCACTGCCTTACCCCGCTCAAGCACGATGGGTTTAAACCCCATTTGCGCCAAGAGTAGTGCGGCAAAAATCCCGCAGGGGCCAAAACCAATGACGACTGGTCGCAATTGAGATTTGGTTAGCTGATAAGCGCCTTGCTTTATGACAAAGTGATACGACGTATCGGGACTCGGTCGCACATGGGGATCATGCGCATGCTTTTTAAGAACACCGGCTTCATTACGAACGGATACATCGATGGTGTAGATAAAGGTCAATGCGCTATTTTTGCGGGCATCGTAACTGCGCTTAAAGACCTCAAAGCGCACCAGATCCTCAGATGTAATTTCCAGCTTAGCAAGAATGCTCGACTCAAGCAACTCTGGCGCATGGTCAATCGGCAAACGTAGCTCAGTAACACGAATCATAGGCCATAACGATAGCAGTTTATGATTTATCCATGCAAGAGATTACGATCATGCGCTGGGACGAAGCAAGATGCGTTGCCTATCCAATTCGACTGACCGTATTTGTCCATGAACAAGGGGTTCCAGAAGAACTAGAGCTTGATGACGATGATTTGTCTGCTTGGCATGCTGTTGTTTTTAAAGATGGTCAGGCCATTGCTACCGGTCGCTTACTGAGCAGTGGCAAGATCGGACGCTTGGCTGTACTTCGACAGTATCGAGGCCAAGGTGTTGGAACTCATCTACTACAGACCATCTTGAAGTACGGCAAAGAACAGAAGGTTAACCAATTCTTCCTGCACGCTCAGGCTTCAGCCAGCGGCTTTTATGAGCGAATTGGCTTTAAACCAATCGGCCCCGTATTTAACGAGGCCGGTATTGATCACATCAAAATGGTGCTTGAACCAACTTAAAAGTATTTTTTAATCTCTTCATCATCCTTGGAGCGAAACCAAGCCTGATAAAAAAGAATCAGAAAGCCGATTGCAAAGTACATGACGTTTTGGGTAGTGACATACGCAATGATGCCGCCAATGGTGGCAAAAATACCCAATAAGCTCCAAAAAATAGACATGATGATCTCCCTTGATTTCTTATTTTATTCGGTTTTTGGGAAGGTGATTTCGAAGGCGGCGCCCACCTGGTATTCCGAATCAAAGCGGATCTTTCCTCCATGGCGACCAATGATGTACTCGCATAACCAAAGCCCAAGACCCATCCCCTCGCGCTTCGTTCCCGAGAACAGATCAAATAAGTATTGAGTCTGTTCAGGGGGTACGCCCGGCCCGTTATCTTCGCAACGAATGATGATTTGCTCTGCCTCATCTTTTCCACGAATCCAAATAGATCGCTCTGATTGAGCGCTTACTTGCAGAGCTTGAACTGAGTTATTGATTAGATTTAAAAAGATTTGTTGAGCCTCTCCAAAACTCATGGGCATCGAAATCGAATCAGGTATATCGACTCCCACCCGCACATTCTTTTCATATAAATTTGATTTCGATAATAAGATGACGGATTCAATGACTTCAGCAGCCGATACCTTCTCAGGGAATGCGTCGTATTTTTCGGTGAAGATTGCTTTAAGGGTGCGGATGATACGAGCCGCCCGCATATTATCTTTTGAAATATCATCTGCTAGCTTTTTAATCAAATCACGATCAACCACTTCCTCGGAAACCTTTTTTTGCAGATATTCACTATTAATCTGAATTGCACCCAGTGGCTGATTAATCTCATGGGCAATCGATGCAGACAAGGCACCCGTAGTACTACTTTTATTCGCTTTTATTAGTGAACCAATTAGAGTTTCTCGCTCCTCCAGGAGCTTTTGGTAGGTTAAATTTTGCAACTCAGTCTGGCGACTATCAAGGGCCAACTTCTCTGACCAGTAACCCCAGATTGCAATAAATGACAGAGTATTCATTAAAATCTGGCCAAACGTAAAAAAGATGAGCAACTGGGGCAATTGCTCCATGACGCTAATCGGATCACTAGAGCTGAATAAAACAATAAGTCGCGGAGCTAAAAATAATGCCTCTCCAATTGCAGTGTATTGAAAATAGCGTAACTGTTGAAGATCCAAGCCCCGATTAACCATGCGAGCTTCTCGAATCTGCCACGCAAGAATAATTGCATAAGTCGATGCCACAAAGATTGTACGAGCCTCGAATGTCCAATTCTGTCTCAAGTATTCAAAGAAAACCCCATAACAAAGTATTGAGAGCCCAAGCGCCCATTTCAAGGACTTTCCAACTGAATGATTAAATGAGTAAAAAAATAATCCTTGAAAAATTGCCGCACTATAAAACATGGTGTTGGCAAGCGTGAATATAGGTGCGACCTTTTGAACATCATCGGTATTTAAAAGTCCAATCGCAAAGAATGTAAGTCCTGTTACGCTCGTAATGAGTGCCAATATCCAATAAAGATTAGGTTTCGATTTGGAACCGGCTTGCAAATAATGGATAATCCCCAGAATTAATCCGAGCTGTATCGCTGCAAAAATAAAGAAATTTAATGCTAATAAAACCTTCATTTTCTTATCGTACTTGAATTGCCCTCTTGATCTATAAATGCCCAAAAGAGTCAAACTCAAGTTTCGTATTTCTTTGGTATTGATCGTATCAAGTAGCAAAGTATTGGCAATTGATCTACAGCCCAATGATATTGTGGCTCCAACTCCAGGCCGATCAGCAGTGACGATCTCTTATATCAATGCTCAAAACAATAGTTTATATATCAACAATGTTCCTACCGGTTCATCTCCCAATTTAGAGTCCAACCTTGGGCTATTTCGCTTAGGCCATACTTACATGATTGGCTCTTTGCCAGCAGTGAGCTATGTGCAAACTGGTGGAGGAACCTTATCTCCTGATGGATCCTTGTCCGTATTTCCGGCAAGCCAGGGGATGACGGACACCACTTTCGTAACAGCAGTTTGGCCTTACGCAAATCACACCACGCGCACCTATTTGGGCATTGCAGCCTATCTATCCTTACCGACTGGTGAGTATTCCGCTAGCAAAGCATTCAATCTTGGAAGCAATCGCTATAGCCAGGCATTGCAAGTTGGGTATCAGTGGCCCATCACCCAGAATATCAATGGTGCATTTGCTTTTGATACGGTTTGGTATGGCGCCAACAGTCAATGTGCGGCAGCCTGCTCATCACCAACCAACCTGCAATTAACACAAAAACCTCTCCATAGCGCCCAAATGGGGCCCATTTATCGTATCAATCAGATTTACACAATAGCTGCCACATATGTTTACGTCACGGGTGGAGAAACAGCTTTTAATGGGGTTGAACGTAATAATACGGTGGTGACACAACGCTATTTTGTGAGCGGAGTAGCCCATACCAACATTGGTCGATTTATGCTTCAGTATGGTAACGACATAACCACGATGAATGGCTTTATGGAAAGTCGGCGCCTTGCTTTACGCTATACCAAGGCTTTCTAAGATGAAGGATCATTTAATTAGATCTTTGAGAGCCCCAGTATTTTTGCATCTCTATAAATAAAAAAGATGCGGACCAAGTAATCATAATGAGACCTACAAGCGCCTCAATCCCGGTCAAATAACGCAAATATCCGTTCACCACAATATCACCAAACCCAACAGTAGTGTAGGTAATAAAAGATAGGTAGATACTATCCAGTAACAAACCATGGTCAGAGATGGTTCCAACAAAATACCCAATTTCTGGGTAATGCGCCATGACGTAATATCCCAAAGCAAAGATCCAAATCTCCACAATGTGAGCAATAAAAATAACGCCTACCGCAATCAGTACCTTATAGCGTGAATGGATATGCCGAATTTTCGGCATGGTTGTATTAAGCCTGTAAAGCACCTCATAGTGCAAAAGAATGGTTGCAAATGCAATGAGCGCGTTAACGATAAAAGTGATGGCAAGGAGCATATTGAGCGCTCTTTATTGATGAAGAGAATGGCATGGTGTGACAATACAAAAAAGACTTGTTGGGTGAATAGGTGAGCGGCTTTTAGAAATCGACATGGTCTGAAAAAGGGGCTTAATTATCGTGGCAGATGTTCTTATTGGAACATCTTATGCTAAAAATGATGGCCCATCTAACTTTGTAAAAAAACGATAACTCTTACTCTCTCCATTCATTGTTGATAATATTAGCTGTCTTCAGAGTTGGGGAATACCATTCCCCCATTTTTAGAATCGCTGCGCTAATTCAAATAGGATATATTGCCTTGGAGAATTAGTATTTAATCCGGCCCCTGCCCTAAATCCTAATTGCGTATCGTTTGTCAATAAATAGGCAGCACCGAAATCGCCGCTTGTAATAATTCCGTTTTGGTTTGGCTTAGAAATAGTTGGCATGGATAATTCTATAAAAACACGAGCTTTGTCGGTCACTTGCTTGTTGAGAACTGCTCCAAAAATACCGGCGGTGTAATTTTGTCCAGAATCATTGGATTGAACTGCTAAACCAGACATGATCCCAAGTGCGAAGTGATTTGCCAAACTCCATGTAATTACAGATCGGAGTGATGGCAAAACTCCACCTGTTCTAAAGTAAGGTGATGCTATAGGTGTCTGAAAATGAACTATCCACGCTATTGCAGGAGCCCCTGTTTCAATGTTTCGATCTTGACTATGGTACTTAAAGCCAATGTCTGTATTTCCCACACCTCTTTGTCCATCCTGATTAATATAGCCATCAGAAGCAAGTCGCAGTTCCCAATCTTTAGCAATGCCATATCTAAGCAATAGGGGTGTGTCGGTTAATCTTGCCTGTTGCGAATTTCTAGACGAAAGGCTCGAACCTAAACCCAGTTCATACTGAAAATATCCTTGAGGAACCACCTCGGAGGACTCAACAAAATCAGGCCCGTCAGTATCAATCTGCTCAAGTCCAAATGCCTTTCCTATCAAAGCAAATGAAGTAATCAAAAGGATTGCAATGCGCATTGATGGAATCAAATCAATTCAGTGTTCTAGTCATTGTTGAAATTATGCGCTTACTTCTTTTTAAGTATATGATCGATCAATTAGTAAAAATAAAGATAAAACAAATAATGTCAATGTTTGACCGATACGGTTTTGAAGCAATCTCTCAACTTATCAGCCAATTTTATGAGAATCTTCTCAAAGTTGATCATCTGAAAGAATATTTCAAATCGGTTGATATGCAAAAACTGCGTGACCATCAAACCGAATTGATATCCCATCTTATGGGGGGACCCATCACATACACTGGTCGCGATCTTCATGTGGCTCATCGTCATCTAAAAATTCAAAGTGATGATTATGATTCGATGGTAGCTGTTTTAAAAACGACACTCTTAACAAATAACATCCGTGCAGAGGATATTAAGAAAATTATGGGGCTTATAGAAAAGAATAAGGAATCGATCATTTCTAAATAAGACCAAATTGACAGCCTCTGGCTTTAACTCCTTGAAAAACTTCCTGCGTTACTCCATTGAATACCTCCAGCAACATTCAACGCCTTAACAAAGTGTCTATGAAACCGGGTTTAACCCAGGGTGCCATTGACGGAATTAGCAAGAACCCTTCTAGCTCAGCCTACTATCTTCTTATATTGCGCTTCAATTGCATCAAAGATTTCTTCTGGCACGGTGGCAGCAAATTTCTTACGCCGGTTAGCGGATAGCATCCCATTGTGTTCCATGCAGGTCAGAATTAAGGTATTAAGATCCTTACCTCTAATGTCGTATTCGCTATCAATAGCACGGTAAATGAGGTCATACCGTGCCAAGAACTCAGTCTCTTCTCTCAGGTCTTTTTCCAATGCCTGCTGCGCCATCTCCAAGCCAAATTCAACGCAAGCTGTAGCATTCCAGTAGCGGTATATAGAGTAATCCGATTTGAATGTCATTTGATAGTCATCGCCATCAATCCAAATCACCTCCCAGTGCTTGCGAGCAGGCTCAGAAAAACTCTTTAGCGCGGCAAGGTAGGCATCTTCATTGCGCTTCATTGCTATCGATACTGGCAATAGCAAACCATTCTTTAAAGAGCCAGATTGGCACAGCGCATGATGAAATAAGAATCGTGACAAACGCCCATTACCATCCATAAATGGGTGAATGAAAACAAATCCAAAGGAAACAATGGCAGCTGCAACTAACGGGTCTATTTGCTTTGGCGCAGCATTAGCAAAATCAAGCAGGCCCTGCATCAATTCATTAACGATCTCGGGTGGCGGCGGAATATAGGTTACGCCAGCGGCGCCACGCAAAGGGCTACTTAGCCAGTTTTGTTCATGCCGGTAATGCACCGCCCGATCTAGTGGATTTGTAATGGCGGTATTTTGTAATCCAACTAGATACTCTTCATCCAATTGCGTTGACAGATGTGCTTTTTTAAGCAGCTCTACAAATACTTCTGCTTTAGTAGCGCTTGGCGTTTCACGCTCAATCTCAAAAGAGCTTTTAGTCTCGCTTAAATAAGCCCAAGACATAGCTCTATCGGATGCAGTTGCGCCCAGTTCCGACAAAAATACATTTGCCTTTTGCAAAATATTAGATTCAAGCAAGCTATTAATACGTGCTGTTCGCTCTACAGTTACGCAGTAGTCTAGCGAACCCAAGCCATTGAAGTTAACTCGCCACTTCGCATTGCGTATGCTGGGCCCAGTAATGTATTTCTTGGGGTCAAACAAGTTAACCATTGGCCCCGTAATCGCTGGCGAGCCCTTTAGCTCTTGCTGATTAAAAGCCTCCCACAAAGAACACGCCGAACGAATGTAAACACCGGTTGGTGATTCGCTTATGGCAGCCAACATCTCGTTTGCTGGGATTTTTCTTAGGGCCTGCGATAGCAATTGGAGATTAACGCCCTCATGCTTGAGTGCAAATAAAAGATGCGTTAATGGGCGATCATCTTTAGGGGCTACTTTTGCCGGTATTAATAAGGCCCCTTGGGTGGGGGTTACACTGGTCACCGAGGCAAGGCGTGCGGGTACTAGCGGATCAAAGGCGCTGAGATCAAGCTGACTCTTTATTTGTGAATAGCCTATCTTCCTCACATTCCCTCTCCAGGCCCACTTTTTTGTTCGAGTAGTTATTTTCTCATACTTTTTCCTACTTCTACACACTTTTTCTTAC
>JBEDHB010000028.1:0-11514 GCA_041174325.1 Pseudomonadota bacterium | reverse complement strand
TCGAGCATCAACCTTCCCCATGGCACAGGTACTGACCGGATGAAAGATTGTTGTTCCCAAATCGCGTGCCGCGTGCTCGAGATCTCGCTCACTTTGCAGTTGGGTACCGGGCAATACCTCTTTGGGAGCATACGGCTTTAGGGCATCGCTACCCATAATTTGGCGTGTGATACGCAAACTATCAACTGCTACCCTCAGATCGTCTTGGGTCGATAAATAATTGCATTGGATTTGTGGATGCACCTGAGTATCGGCTGATTTAGCCCTCACCCAACCACGTGAGGTGGGTCGCAAGTTACATACGCTAGGTGTAATCGCATTAAAGGGATGCAAAGGTTCCCCAAATTTAGGTAGGGAAAGTGGCTGCACATGCCATTCAATATTGGCTGAGGGCTGCGAAGGATCACTTTTAGTAAATGCACCTAGGGTCGATGGTGGCATGGTCAGCGGTCCAGTACGTTTGAAAAGGTATTCAAGACCCATCCCAATTCGGGTGAACCAGTTTTTGTAGAGTGTATTTACCGTCTTGCAGTTCTCAACCTGGTACACGGTGCGGATTTGTAAATGATCTTGCAGGTTCTCACCAACACCTGGAAGATTGATCTTCGTTTGAACCCCGATCGATTCAAGGTGGTGGTGCGCTCCAATTCCAGAGACTTGTAACAGTTGGGGCGAGCCGATCGAGCCCGCTGCCAGTATGACTTGATCTTTTGCATGCGCAGTGAGACGTGATCCGGCGTGGATTAGATCCAAGCTAGTGACCTCCCAGGCTGCGCCGTGCCATGCACTCTTCTGTTGCTGTGGATTATTTTGGGTGTAGGGTTGCGTCGGTATGAGATTAAGTTGCAGGACCTGGGCTTTAGTGAGGATCGTCAGGTTCTTTCGATGACGAATCGGATGGAGATACGCATCGGCCATCGACCAACGCACTCCCTTCTTTTGGGTCATCTGAAAATACGCACACCCTTCGTTATCACCCCGATTGAACTCCTCGATCGATGGAATGCCTTGCTCTTGGGCGGCCTTACGCCAGGCATCCAAAATCTCCCATTGCACCCGAGGCTGCTCGACTCGCATCTCTCCTTGATCCCCATGCCAAGCATTGGCTCCCGCAAAATAGCTCTCCAGCGATTTATAGGTCTGGAGTGTGGCATCCCAATCCCATCTGGAATCCCCAGTTATCTCAGCCCAACGCGCATAGTCACTAGCCTGGCCACGCATATAGATCATGGCATTGATCGATGAGGAACCACCAATTACACGCCCTCTCGCATAGTGAATGGAACGTTGATTAAGTCCTGGGTCGGGCTCCGTTTTAAAGCACCAGTCGGTTCTTGGATTGGCAATCGTATAAAGATAACCGACGGGAATCTTAATCCAAAACCAATCGTCTTCACCGCCTGCTTCAAGCAACAATACGCGATGCTTTGGGTCAGCTGAAAGACGATTAGCTAAAAGGCAACCAGCGCTTCCAGCGCCCACAATAATGGTGTCGAACTCAAGGGATGCTGGAGTGCTCACGGTCAGACCTCACCAAGGTGGGGATTATTTCTTCTGACGTCTTTCCTGAATGGCCTTTAAAACAGCTGGGGTGTTGAGCTGTTGGTCGACCATATATAGGGCGCCACCATAATTAGCTTGTAAATCGTAACCGGAGATGCCCACGGTATAAAAGCTTACATTGGGATTAAACGAGCGGATCGTACTACTTGATCCAGCTGAGAAGTTCGCCTCGACATCAAGACCCATCTGTTGTCCGTCGATAGTGGTCAATATAAATTGCTCAATTGCATCTTGGGTCTTAAAGATAATGATTTGGTATTGCTCTTGGTATCCGGCACCCAGACCTTCACCGGTCTTCATATCGCGCATGAAGACGGGTTGATCCTTGTAGCGTTTGTCGAACAAAATTCCTTCGCCACGCGCCACCACTACCAAAATGACGTTCACATTGGTGGTATTGAATACGGCATAGCCTGCCGCACTCTCAATATCTTTACGTACCTTAGGGTCTTGCTTTAGCAAAAGATTGAGGCCATTTTCTGCCATCTTGATCGTCGCTTGGCGTTTTTGCGAAATCTCTGCGGGCGTCAATGGTTTGCCATCTTTGCCTGTCGATTGACATGCAATCAGAAACAATGGGCATAGCATTGCAAGGAGGAAATGGGTGGCGCGTTTTGATAGCTTCATTCTGGTTAGCTGTACTCAGTGGGGAGATTTAGGTTAATCCATTGATTTTATAGGCCATTCCTGAATTAGGATTATTTTCTGGGTACCATAGTGGGTAAATCACCAATTCGATTTAGTTCCTGACTAATGAGCTGCCATGAACCCCCGATATTTGCTTATTTGCTGCTTAATGCTCTTTGCACCCTATTCACTTGCCCAACCCAAGCATGGCCATGCCCATGAACATGGTAAGGGTCGATTGGAGCTTGGCGTGGATGCAAATCATGCCCTTGGCAAACTCAAGGTGCCACTGGAAGCCCTGGTGGGTTTTGAGCGTGCCCCCAAGACGGAGGCAGAGACCAATGCCATCAATACCATGAACCAGAAACTGCAAAACCCAGGTACATTCTTTGTGGCAAATAAAGATGCAGAGTGCTCGCCTAAATTAATTAGCAGCACCATCGTACGCGATCCAGCGGGTAAGCATGCGGATTTAGACTACCAATTTGATTTGAACTGTGCCAAGCTCGCCTCACTTAAGCAACTTAGCATTGGTCTTTTCTCCGAATACAAGCGTCTCAAAGAGATTCGGGTGGAGTCGGTTGGCCCTTGGGGTCAAAAATCAGTGACCGCTAAACGCGATTCCAATACCGTTCGCTTTTAAGTGAGTTGCTCGCCCCACTCCCTCGCAATTGAGGTTAAGCATCTGGAGTTTGCTTGGCCCGGTCAGGCCCCGCTCTTTACCAACCTGTCGTTCTCGGTCGGCCCTGGGAAGAGTCTTTTTATCTCAGGACCATCGGGGTGTGGCAAAAGCACTCTATTAAATCTACTCGCCGGTGTGATGCCGCCCAAGCGTGGGGAGATTTGGATCCACGGCAAATGTTTGCAGGATTTAAGTCGAAGTGCGGTAGACCGCTTACGTGGCGAAGAAATGGGTTTTATCTTTCAGCAATTTAATTTAATCCCCTACTTAAGCGTTGCCGATAACATTCTGCTACCAACGCATCTTTATCCCAAGCGTCGTCAGGCTGCGATTGCGAAGTTTAGTTCCTTGGATTTAGCCCTCTCGCATTTATTGCAACGCCTTGGTCTTGCTTCGGCGCTCCTCACCCAAGCGGCGCATCGACTCTCGATTGGTCAACAGCAGCGCGTTGCTGCTGCGCGTGCATTTATTGGTCGGCCATCGATTGTGATTGCAGATGAACCCACCTCAGCCCTGGATTGGCAGAATCAGACCCAACTCATGGATTTGTTTCTGAGTCTTGCGCAAGAGCAACGCACCGCCTTAGTGATGGTTAGTCACGATGAGCGCTTGAGCGAGCAATTTGATGAGCGCATCACCTTTAGCCAGAGGGTGGCCGTCTAATGGTTTGGCTACGAATTGCTCTCCTAAGCGCGCTGGCACGCAAAGGCGGCTTATTGATTATGGTCTTATCGACCGCCATCTCGGTGGCGATCCTGCTTGGGGTCTTTAAGATCCGCGATGACACCAAGACCAGCTTCTCCAATGCCATCAGTGGTGTGGATTTAGTCGTCGGCGCCAAAGGAAGCCCTACCGAGCTCATTTTGTATAGCGTGTTTCATATTGGTCGAGCAAGTAATACGATTGCCGCCTCCTATGAAAAGTCCCTCATGGCCATGAAGGCTGTTGCTTGGGCGGTACCTGTTCAGCTGGGTGATAGTTTTCGGGGCTATCCAGTGGTGGGTACGAGCATTGAGTTCTTTACGCGGATTAAGGCCCAAGGTCGTCATCTCGAGTTATCTGATGGCAAGGCCCTAACCGACCCTACACTCTTTGAGGTGGTGCTGGGCGCTAACGTGGCCAAGAACACGCAACTGAAACTGGGTGAACAAATTGCCATTACCCATGGCTCAGGTACCGGCCCCAAACAAGATCACAGCAACTCACCCTTTCGGATTGTGGGTATCTTAAAGCCCAATGGCACGCCCATTGATAACGCGGTATTCATTTCCACCAATGCCTTTGATGCGCTGCATGACATTGAGGAAGGTGGGATTGCGTTTGCCAAACTCAATCCGGATTCTCAGGTGAGCGCCTTCTATGTGGGACTCAAGGATCGCGGTAGCGTGTTCTCGGTACGGCGGCAAATCGATGCCCTTCCGAATGCAGGGCTTATGGGGATCATGCCGGGGGTTGCCTTAGATGATTTATGGTCCACCATGGAGGTGGCTGAGAACGCGCTCTTAATTATTTCCTTAGGGGTGCTGCTCACCACCATCTTAGGGATCACGGCTACGCTATTGGTCTCGCTCGAGAACCGCCGGCGTGAGTTGGCAATCTTTCGGGCCATTGGTGCCAAGCCCTATCAATTATTGCGCCTGGTGCTATTTGAGGCGCTCTTGATTAGCCTCATTGGTATTGCGCTCGGTTGGCTGATATTACAGATCGCTATCATGCTTTCTGCCGATTACTTTCGTACCACCTGGGGTGTAGTGACCAGCATCGGACTTCCCACCAGCCATGATCTGCTTTCGCTACTGGCTCTCGTCATTGTGGTACTACTGTGTGCCTGCATACCCGCCATCAAAGCCTATAGAATGGCACTCAACGAAGAGTTAAATCCCCCATCCACATGAGACGATCCTTTTTACGCTTATCGAGTGCTGGCCTGTTGGGCCTCGTTCTTGGAACCCACTCACTTAGGGGTGAGGCAACCGTCTATCAAGAGATTGAGTGGGACGATCTGATGCCTGAGGGTTGGCGTAAGAAAATGATCTTGGAGGTCACGCGCATGCGCCGCTACGGCAGCTTAATGGATGGGGACCCTAAAGCAGATGAAGCGTATGCGCGTTTAAAAAAGGCTTGGGACTCGGCTCCACCCAGCAAAGTCTATATTGGTAAAGCGATTCGGATCCCTGGTTATGTTGTGCCGCTCGATGCTGAGCGAATGCAAAGCAGCGAGTTTTTATTAGTACCCTACTTTGGCGCCTGCATTCATTCGCCACCGCCTCCGGCTAATCAAATTATTTTGGTAAAGCCCCCAAAAGGTTCTAAGGTGCGGACGATGGATGCGATTTGGGTTGAAGGCATTCTGAGTGAGGGCAGATCCTACTCTGAGATTGGTAGCAGTGCGTATGTCCTCAACGCCGATAAGATTACGCCCTATCGCTAGTTAGCTAATTTTGCTAAACGGTTGAGAGGCAACACAACTAGACGCTCTTTCAATGCTTTCATTAATTCGGTTTGATACGCACTTGTTCTCCAGTAAAGCGTGGCGTCTCTCGACAAATGCTCACCACTCACCTCCTAAGTTATACGCTTAGGATGTCCTCGACACGCAATCCCGCTCCCGATCACTGCGATTTTTCTTGCGTTGTAGGTCGCTCATTGCAAATAGCTCTAAAACGGTATGCAATTGAATACCCTCCCTCTTGGATTGTTAGGGCATAATGAAGTCTGAACGTTCTAATGCCTTGCTATGTCAAATGAAAACAAAGGTTTGCTTTTAGGCCTTTTGGGTGTATCACTTTTTGCATTAACACTTCCTCTAACAAAGGTGCTTGTTGCTGCAATTGGGATCTATGAAGCAAATTTTTTACGGGCTAGCTTGACAGGATTGATTGCCCTTGGTTTCATCCTCATTTCACGGGCGAAATTACCACGCTCTCGCCAAGAGTGGAGCTTGCTCACGCCAATTATCATCGCAATTGGCCTGGGATTTCCGATAGGTACTGCTTACGCAATGCAGTACATTCCACCTGGTCAGGGCGGCGTAGTTCTTGGTCTTACGCCATTGCTCACGGCAATAATTGGGGCCTCTATCTCCAACCAAAAGCTGTCTATTCAGTTTTGGATTGCAGCATTTATTGGGTTTACCGTGATTACGCTCTACTCTCTCAACAAAAATCAATGGGTTATCTCGCAGGGGGAAATCGGCTTACTGGTGGCCTCAGTCTCAGCAGGGCTAGGATATGCAAAAGCGGGGAAGCTATCTCAAATCATGGATAGCAAAGAGGTGATCTCATGGGTCATGGCCATCTCCCTTATTTTTAATATTCCGTTAGCAATTCTTTTCTGGGGAAATGACTTTATAAGCCTATCGGACAAACTCTTTCAACCTGGTCCTTTATTTGCTTTGCTCTCGCTTGCGGTAATTACCATGTACATTGCTAATTTCTTTTGGTACCAAGGCTTATCAATAGGTGGGATTGCTAAGGTAGGGCAACTCCTGCTGTTGCAACCACTCATTACCCTCTTTGTATCGGGCCTATTTTTTGGAGAATCCGTAGGGATCATCGACTATACCGTTTGTTTAATGTTGATCGGTATAGTCCTCTACTGCCGTAAAACTCCGATTAGCAAGTCTTAATAGTGGCTTAATCTCGATCTCTAAATTTGCAGTACCCTCCACAGTCACTTTGGCAACTTTGGGGCTGACTGCACCATGATGGAATAGTGTTTCGAGCAAATTGATATGGCTCGCGTTCCCGTTTAACGTTCATGATTACCGTAGTTTCTTGCTTCTTTTCCTGATTGATCGAGTTCATTTTCATCTCCTTTGGCGATGAAATTAGTGTAAATTAATTATCAATTGATAATTTGATTTAGATCAAAAGATCCCACGATTTCATGAATAAAGACCCAATCGTAGAGCGACTTCACGGTAACGCTGGGCAGTTTGAACCAAGATTTCAGGTGGAATTGGAGGGGGTGGGGCCACTTTAGGCCACGGTTTACCCATCCAT
Source organism: Pseudomonadota bacterium (assembly GCA_041174325.1). Taxonomy (GTDB): domain Bacteria; phylum Pseudomonadota; class Gammaproteobacteria; order Burkholderiales; family Burkholderiaceae; genus Polynucleobacter. The sequence goes on along the minus strand of JBEDHB010000028.1, from coordinate 4,638 downwards.
TTATTTGATTCAAGCCAATCACGCAGAAATTGCTTATCTAAGGATGTAGGTAAGCGACCTAACTCATAATGCTCTAGCGGCCAATATCGTGAGGAATCTGGTGTTAATAGCTCATCCATGAGAACGAGTTGATCGCTTTCATCAAGACCAAACTCAAACTTTGTATCTGCCAAAATCATCCCCTTCTCTTGGGAAATCTTTGCCGCCACTAAATACAGTTCAAGGCTAATCTCCTTCATTTCGGAGGCTCGCTCTGGACCTAGTCGATTTTCCAATTCAGCATAGGTAATATTCTCATCGTGTGAGCCACTAGGCTCTTTTGCTGCTGGAGTAAAAATTGGCTCTGGCAGTTTTTCTGCCATCCTTAGATTAGTTGGCGTCCATTGGCCTGCTATGGTTCCATGCGATTGGTACTCTTTCCAAGCGCTACCCGCAAGATATCCTCGAACAACGGCCTCAATCAAAACCGGCTTTAGTCGTTTAGCGACTACCGCCCTTTTTTCGACTTGAACAATTTCACGGGGCTTTACAACCGAACGGGCATCAATGGTTGTCAAATGGTTGGGCACAATCGATGCCAACTGTGTAAACCAGTAATTTGAGATTCTGGTGAGGATCGCCCCTTTATCCGGAACTGGCTCATTCATGATTACATCAAATGCTGATAACCGATCAGTTGCAATCATTAATATCAAATTATGGCCTACAGCATATAGATCACGAACCTTTCCTTTTGCTACTAAAGGTAGTGAATCAATCGAACTTGCATATAAAGTGGTCATTCTTTGTAATGCTCCCAGTCACTTGTCGTGCCGTTAAATTGAATTGTTTATTGCTCTCATTTTTTTATTTCATGAAAACAGAAATTAGTTATTTCTATGATTGATCGGTTGATAAATATATGCTAGACTAATTTAGCATTTGATATATAAGCAATAACCCTGATTAATAATGGAGACAAGAAAAAAATGACGGCAGCTCTAATTGATGGCAATTTGTTATCTAAAAAATTACGAGGTGAAATTCGAGAGCGAGCAGCAAAAATCACAGCAGCAAAAGGTAAGCCCCCAGGTCTTGCCGTAATATTGGTTGGTGAAAATCCAGCCAGTCAAGTTTATGTTTCGAGTAAGGTTAAAGCCTGCGGAGAAGTAGGCTTTCATTCGGTAATGGAAAGATATCCTTCCAATTTTTCCGAAGCGGATCTTCTAAAACGAATTAATGCCCTCAACAATGACCCCACAATTAATGGGATATTGGTTCAGCTGCCCTTACCGGATCACATTGACTCTAAAAAGGTACTTGAGGCGATCGCACCCGAAAAAGATGTGGATGGTTTTCATGTGGCTAATGCTGGTGCGTTGATGGTGGGCGCACCTGAATTTATTCCATGCACCCCTTATGGATGCATGAAGATGCTTGAGAGTATCCAATATCCAATTCAAGGAGCACAAGCGGTTGTAGTTGGGTCATCCAATATTGTGGGTAAACCAATGGCAATGCTATTGCTATTGGCTGGAGCCACCATCACTTTATGCAATAGTAAGACGCGCAATCTGAGCCGTTACACAAAAGATGCCGATATTGTTGTAGTTGCAACTGGTAGGCCAAAAATGGTTACCGCTGACATGATTAAACCTGGGGCTGTAGTGATTGATGTTGGTATCAACCGTCTACCCGATGGAAAATTATGCGGTGATGTTGATTTTGAAAGTGTCAAGCAGGTCGCAAGTCATATCACTCCGGTTCCGGGCGGTGTTGGCCCTATGACTATTACAATGCTGCTAATGAATACCCTTGAGGCTGCGGAGCGCTAAATTTACTGGGGCAACATGCCCCAGTAAATCACTCTTTTAGCGAATCAATAAACCTGATGGAGCTTTGTTTTTCCGCCAGTATTCACTGGCAGCAGCGGCTCCACTTCCAGGTTTCACTTTAATACCGCAATCAAGCATTGCCATTTCGGCCCCATTGATGCCGGCCATCAAATGAACTTCATTCATATCACCCAAGTGGCCAATACGAAATAGTTTGCCAGCTACTTTTGATAGTCCCGCACCTAAAGAGACGTTATACCGTTTGTACGCCTGCGCAATCACATCGGCCCCATTAAAACCTTCGGGGACCATGACCGCTGAAATCGTATCGGAATACCACTTCGGCTCTTTTGCACACAATTTGAGTTCCCAGCCATCTAAAACAGCAGCGCGAACACCCGATGCCAAGAAATGATGACGGGCAATAATATTATCAAGACCCTCTTCCTCAATCATTTTTAATGACTCGATTAAGCCATACATCAAAGGTATCGCTGGGGTATAGGGAAAATAACCGGCAGGGTTGGAAGCCAACATATCTTTTAGATCAAAATAGCAGCGCTTTAATTTAGCCTCACCATGCAAAGCGAGCGCCTTAGGGCTTGCGCACAATACGCCTAAACCAGGAGGAAGCATCATGCCTTTTTGCGAACCAGAGACAGCCATGTCAATCTTCCAGTCATCAAAGCGGAATTCAATCGAGCCCAAAGAAGAAACACAATCAACAAATAATAATGCGGGATGCTTTGCGTCATCCAAAGCTTTTCGAACAGCGGCAACATCCGATGCAACTCCTGTTGCAGTTTCATTATGGCAAGCTAAGACTGCCTTAATTTGGTGGTTGGTGTCTTTTTGTAAGATCTCGGAATACTGCTCAATTGGAATGCCCGTGCCCCACTCCACATCCAAAGCGTGAACATCTAAACCAAACCGCTGGCACATATCAATCCAGAGATAACTGAACTGGCCAAAATTACTAGCCAGAACTTTATCGCCAGGGCTTAAGGTATTGGTGATCGCCGCTTCCCAACAGCCTGTTCCTGATGAGGGAAAAATGAAAGGGGTGCCGTGCTCAGTGCGAAATAATTTCTTTAAACCAGGAGTAATTTGTTTTAACAACTGTGGGAATTTTGGTGAACGATGATCCTCCATTTGCACAACCATCGATCGAATAACCCGATCTGGGACGTTAGTCGGACCCGGAACAAATACAAAATTACGACCAGCCATAAGTGTCTCCTAATATTTATTAATACGAAAAAGAATGGATTTGTGTGCTAATTACGCCCCGTAAACAGGGAACGCACTTGTCAAGGCAGTAACCTTCTCGCGCACCCTAGCGATATTGGCAGGATCGCGCGGATTTTCAAGCACATCAGCAATGTAGTTGGCGGTTAAGCGCGCCTCATTTTCTTTAAACCCACGGGTGGTCATCGCGGGAGAACCCAAACGAATACCGCTCGTGACCATGGGTTTTTCTGGGTCTTTGGGAATGCCATTTTTATTGCAAGTAATATGCGCCTCGCCCAAAACCGCTTCAGCTTCCTTACCCGTAATTCCCTTCGAGCGCAAGTCAACTAGCATCACATGGCTTTCAGTACGACCACTAACGATCCGAAAGCCCCGTTCAATCAGTGTTTTGGCAAGGGTATCCGCGTTCTTAATAACTTGCTGTTGATACGCTTTGAATTCAGGTTGTAAGGCCTCATGAAATGCCACACCCTTCGCGGCAATCACATGCATCAACGGCCCGCCTTGGATGCCAGGGAAAATTGCGGAATTAATTTTCTTTGCAATTTCCTCGTCATTCATTAAAACAATTCCACCGCGCGGACCACGCAAACTCTTGTGGGTCGTAGACGTAACAACGTCAGCAAATGGCACTGGATTTGGATAAACGCCGCCGGCAATCAGTCCTGAATAATGGGCCATATCCACTAGAAAATATGCGCCGACTGCTTTAGCAACTTTTGCAAAACGCTCCCAATCAATCTTGAGCGAATATGCAGAAGCTCCGGCAATGATTAACTTTGGCTTTTTCTCATGTGCGATCCGCTCCATCTGTTCATAATCAATCTCTTCCCGATCATTTAACCCATAACTCTCAACCTTAAACCATTTACCACTCATGTTGAGATGCATACCATGTGTCAAATGACCGCCCTCAGCGAGCGACATACCTAAAATCGTATCGCCAGGATTAAGCAAGGCAAAGAAAACTGCTTGATTGGCTTGCGAACCAGAATTTGCTTGAACGTTTGCGAAATTTGCAGAGTACAACTTTTTAAGCCGATCAATACATAACTGCTCAGCAATATCGACAAACTCACACCCGCCGTAATAACGCTTGCCAGGGTAACCTTCTGCGTATTTGTTGGTTAGATGTGATCCTTGAGCCTGCATCACCGCTGGACTTGCATAATTTTCAGAGGCGATCAGCTCAATATGCTCTTCTTGGCGTTTACGCTCTTTCTCAAACGCTGACCACATCTCAGGGTCAACTGTATTCATTAGTTTTTGGGTTGAAAAAGCAGCTTTTGCGTTACTCATGTGAAAAACTTTCGTGAAATTAAAGTGACAATTTATCGTTTGATAACTCTTTACTACCAAATATTACTATGTTTAATTGAAGCATGCAAAATAAAATCAAATTATTGCTTTGCACCATTGTTTTGCAGTGCATCATTATTTAAGTTTGCATGAGCGCCTTGTAGCACAATGCTTATAAGGGAATGTAGGTTATCGATTCTGTGGCTAATCCGGAGTTAAGGTTGTTATGTAAGGGTTTTGGATGACTCTTTTTTCAGCAAATATTGTTGACTTT
>JBEDHB010000027.1:0-11570 GCA_041174325.1 Pseudomonadota bacterium | reverse complement strand
GATTGCGAACATTGAGCCAGTTGGTCACTATGCGATCAAGCCAACTTTTTCGGACGGTCATGACTCGGGACTCTATTCTTGGGACTATTTGTATGAGTTATGTGAAAACCAAGAGTCGTTATGGAATGATTATCTTGAACGTTGCAAAGTTGCTGGTGTTGATCGTGATGCTGCGATGGTAAATAAATCCCATGGTTGTGGGCACTAGACATGTCAAAAACCCATTTTGGATATCAAAGCGTTGATGAGTCTCAAAAGGCCGAAAAAGTTGCCAAGGTATTCCATTCGGTAGCTGCGAAGTACGACATCATGAATGATCTGATGTCCGGCGGTCTGCATCGCCTTTGGAAAAAATTTACCTTAGCTCAGGCTAATGTTCAGCCTGGCAATCGGGTGTTAGACATTGCAGGCGGAACTGGTGACCTCGCTTACGCCTTTGCACAGTCTGCGCAGTGGGGTATTCATCCCGGGGCTGAGGTGTGGTTAAGTGATATCAATGCATCCATGTTGTCTGTGGGCCGCGATCGACTTTTGGATCGTGGTCTTGCGCTTCCTTGTATTCAGTTTGATGCCGAACAGATTCCCTTCCCGAATCACCATTTTGATGTGGTGAGCGTTGCATTCGGTCTTCGAAATATGACGCATAAAGAACTCGCTTTGTCTGAAATGGCGCGGGTTGTTCGACCTGGGGGTAAGGTTCTGATTTTGGAGTTTTCAAAGCCAGACCCACTCATAGCCCCAATTTATGACCTATATTCCTTTAAAGTACTTCCATGGCTTGGGGATAAGGTTGCGAAAGATGCTGCCAGTTACCAATACTTAGCTGAATCGATCCGCATGCACCCAGATGCACAAACCCTCAAAGCCATGATGAAAGATGCTGGGTTTGACGAAGTCCATACCCATAGGATGACTGGGGGTATCGTTGCTTTACATATTGGTATTAAATACTAAATATTCGCTGTAAAGTAACACTTACAGATCGTATACAGGAGACTGATTTAATGAAAAGTACTTTTTTAAAAGCCAGTGTTTTCGCACTGTCCTTTGCATTCCTATCGGTTGGACATGTCGCTGTTGTTGATGCGAAGCGTTTGGGTGGTGGATCGAGTATCGGTCGCTCATCCAATGCGCCAGTGCAGAAGCAAGCACAGCCACCGGCCCAACAAAAACCAGCACAGCAGGCCCAACAACCTGCGGCGGCGCCAGCGCAAGCCGCTGCCCCAGCAGCAGCTGCTAAGCGTTCGGGATTGGGGGGTATGTTGGGTGGCCTTGCAGCAGGTCTTGGGATTGCCTATTTACTATCGCACTTTGGTTTAGGTGAGGCTGCTGCCTCATTTTTGACCGGACTGCTAATCGCTGTTTTGGTTGGCTTTGTATTGCTATTTATTTTGCGCCGTTTCATGCCTGCTAGCGCTAAAAATATGCCAAGCCCAGTGCCTGCCTCTAATGGAATGCAACGAACAGCAAGGCAAGAACCTGCTTTTACGCCTGTTCATCCAGTCAATACCGGCTTTGGATCGCCAAGCCCAGTGCTTGATGAAACTCCCGCCTATCAATTGCCCGAAGGCTTTGATCAAATCGCATTTTTGGCCAATGCAAAACACTATTTCACTCGTTTGCAAAAAGCCTGGGATGCTGGTGATCTTGAAGCATTGCGTGAATTTACAACCCCCGAAATGTTTGCCAGCTTGCAACGTGATCTGCAAGGGCGTGCTGAGGGCGTGAATCATACGGATGTGGTTACTCTGAACGCAGAACTCTTAGGCGTTGAGACCGACGCAAACACTTACCTTTGCAGCGTTGAGTTCTCAGGCATGATTCGGGAGCAAGCGGACGGTCCGGCTGAATCATTTAGGGAAGTTTGGAATCTATCGAAGCCTGTCAACGGCCCTGGAGGCTGGGTTCTAGCTGGTATTCAGCAATTAGTTTAAGCTTTAACTTTTCCCCCACTGGAAAACCCGCCTTGTGCGGGTTTTTTACACTATGAACCTTCGTTTTGATTTACCAAAAACGGCTTTGGTCCGCGCCATTAATCATGTCCTAAAGCATGAAGAATGGGCTTTGCGTGATCTCAAGAGTCATCATGGCCAGGTGATCGAGTTGGTTTTGCCAATCGGATCGATGCAATGGCAAATTCAGGATGATTCTTTAATCCGTCTTTTATCCGAGGTACATCCGCATCCTGATTTGGTTTTAGAGCTTGATGCCCACAGTTTTTCAGCGCTTAGCGCCCCTCAGGGAACCATTAAAGATCGGGCCATGAGGGCAGTCAAAATAACGGGGGATGCTCAATTGGCTCAATTGATTGCTAAGCTTTCAAATCAATTGCGTTGGGAGTATGAGGAAGATTTGGCCAAGATCATTGGTGATGCACCTGCACACTTTGTTTGTTCACAAGCCAAGCGCTTTGCTCAAGCGACTGAGAAAGCGGCGGTTGATTTGCAGGGAAATATGGTCGAGTATTTGAGTGAGGAAAAAAAAGTGTTGTTGCATCAACGCGATTTTGTTTCTCATAAAATGGAGATTCAGGTAGTTCACGATGCGGTTGAGCGCCTTGAGAAGCGAATTTCCTTTTTACAAAAAAGTCGGGATTGATTGTGAGTCGTATTGTTCGCCTAAGTATTATTTTCTATACGGCTTGGCGCTTTAATTTATTTGGGCTGATTCGCGATAACTTGAGGCCTGGTGTACGACGGTTCCTGCTTGGACTCATCGCATCGACCTCGCCAAGTCAGCTACCTCGTGGCGAAAGGATTCGCTTAGCGCTTGAGGCGCTAGGCCCAATTTTTGTCAAATTCGGTCAGGTTCTATCGACCCGTAGGGATTTGTTGCCCGATGATGTTTCCAATGAATTAGCGAAGCTTCAAGATCGCGTTCCACCTTTCTCCAACGAGCAATCCAAAGCAATTATTGAAAAAGCGTTGGGCCACCCGATCGAAGTGATTTTTTCATCCTTTGATGCAACGCCAGTGGCAAGTGCATCCGTCGCACAGGTTCATTTTGGAGTCTTGCGTGGCAATGAGACCCATCCCGAGTGGGCTAATAAAGAGATCGCCATCAAAGTATTACGCCCTGGCATTTTGCCGGTGATCGAAAGTGATTTGGCCTTAATGCATGACTTGGCGCGCATTGTCGAGAAAGTCTCTGAGGATGGTCGACGACTCAAGCCACGAGAGGTGGTAGCTGAATTTGATACCTATTTACACGATGAGCTGGATTTGATGCGTGAAGCGGCTAATGCCAGTCAATTACGCCGCAATTTTGCAGGCTCCGACAAGCTCATGATTCCTGAAATGATTTGGGATTTATGCCATACCAATGTCATTGTGATGGAGCGGATGTATGGTGTTTCAATTGGGAAAAACCATGAACTACGGGCTGCAGGAGTTGATTTTAAGAAGTTAGCTATTGATGGAGTTGAAATCTTTTTTACTCAAGTATTTGAGTATGGGTTCTTTCACGCGGACATGCACCCAGGAAATATTTTGGTCAGCTTAGATCCCAATACCTTTGGTCGATATATTTCCCTCGACTTTGGGATTGTTGGAAATTTGAGCGAGTTTGATAAGAATTATTTGGCCCAGAATTTCTTGGCATTCTTTAATCGCGATTACCGTCGCGTTGCCGAGTTACACATTGAGTCGGGTTGGGTGCCAGCGAATACCCGCTTAGAGGAGTTGGAGGGGGCCGTTCGTACGGTTTGTGAACCCTATTTTGATCGTCCACTTAAAGATATTTCCTTGGGCATTGTTTTGATGCGACTCTTTCAAACATCGCGCCGCTTTAAGGTCGAGATTCAGCCACAACTTACCTTATTGCAAAAGACCTTATTAAATGTGGAGGGCTTAGGCCGTCAACTGGATCCTGATCTGGATCTTTGGAAAACCGCTAAGCCGATTTTGGAGCGCTGGGTGAGCCAACAGCTTGGATTGCGAGGCCTCATTGATGGGCTGAAGAAAGAGGCGCCAAATTGGGCAACGATTTTGCCCGCTCTGCCACGTTTGATTGCTGAAAATCTGGAACAGCTTCATCGCAAAGAGCAACGCCCCGAATTTGATTTACTCAAACAGTTGCTGATCGATGAGCGACGCAAACGGCGACAATGGGTCGGGGTCGCTTTGTTCCTGAGTGGATTCCTGGTAGGCGCCCTCTTGATTTTGGTCCGAATCCATTCGATTTAGGCTTATTTCGCCTGAATTGACCTTAACTCGCTAAAATAGTGGGTTAGGCACACATTCTCATGAAAAAATACTTTATTGCTGGCATTTTGGTTTGGATACCGATGGCGGTCACGATTTGGGTGATCACATGGGGGCTGGGTGTCATCGATCAAATTTTCGGCTGGGTGATGTCGGCCATCATTACGGTTTCGCCCGGTCAGTTTTCAGGGGAGCTTCGGCATTTCCGTGAAATCCCAGGCCTTGGCATTTTAATTGTCTTGGCGGTGATTGGATTTACGGGCGTTCTCGCCATTAATTTTGCGGGCCAATGGTGGCTCAAGCTCTGGGACCGGACTGTGACCCGTATCCCAATCGTGCGCTCAATTTACTCGAGCGTCAAACAGGTCTCCTCCACTTTATTTTCTGGAAACAATCAATCGTTTCGTAAAGCGCTGTTGATTCGATACCCGCACCTGGAGTCATGGGTGATCGCTTTTCAAACGGGTACCGCAGCGCCTGAAGTGAACAGTAAGTTGGGTGGTGATTACGTTAATGTATTTTTACCCACGACACCGAATCCAACATCTGGCTTTTTTATGATTGTGCCGCGCGCCAATGTGATCGAGCTGGATATGAGCGTTCAGGAAGCGCTTAAGCATATTGTGTCGATGGGTTCGGTGGCACCTCGAATCGTTCAACCCAAGACCCCCAATCAACCTCATTAGGAATACTTATGTCGATGCGCAGTCATACCTGTGGTCAGGTTACTGATTCTTTAATTGGTCAAGAAATTACCCTCGCTGGCTGGGTCAATCGCCGGCGCGACCATGGTGGCGTCATTTTTATTGACCTGCGTGATCGAGAGGGCTTTGTACAAGTGGTTTGTGACCCAGATCGCCCCGATATGTTTAAGCAGGCTGAAGAGGTGCGCAATGAGTACTGTATTCAAATTAAAGGTTTGGTCCGTGCAAGACCGGCAGGAACCGAGAACCCGGACTTAGTCAGCGGCAAAGTTGAAATTCTGTGCCATGCCTTGCATGTATTGAATGCATCTGTAACCCCACCATTTCAGCTTGATGATGACAATCTTTCTGAGACGACGCGCTTGACCCATCGGGTCTTGGATTTGCGCCGTCCGCAAATGCAGATGAATCTGCGTCTGCGCTATCAGGTTGCCATGGAAACCAGACGTTATTTAGATGCGGCCGGTTTTATTGACATTGAAACGCCGATGCTGACCAAAAGCACCCCAGAGGGCGCACGCGATTACCTGGTGCCGTCTCGCGTTCACGATGGTCAATTCTTTGCTTTGCCCCAATCGCCTCAATTATTCAAGCAACTATTAATGGTCGCCGGCTTTGATCGTTACTATCAAATTACGAAATGCTTTCGTGATGAAGACCTGCGCGCAGATCGCCAACCTGAATTTACTCAAATTGATTGTGAGACCGCATTTTTAGATGAGCTTGAGATTCGCTCTCTGTTTGAAGATATGATGCGACATATTTTTACAACCGTGATGAAGGTTGAGCTGCCAAATCCATTCCCAATCATGCCGTACTCAGAGGCGATGGCGCGTTACGGTTCCGATAAACCCGATTTACGCGTTGCGATGGAATTTACCGAGTTAACCGACCTGATGCGCGATGTGGATTTCAAAGTATTTTCGGGGCCAGCCAATCAAGAGGGCGGTCGCGTTGTCGCGTTGTGTGTCCCTGGCGGAGCAGAAATCAGCCGTAGCGAAATTGATGATTACACACAATTTGTATCGATTTATGGCGCCAAGGGTTTGGCATGGATTAAGGTCAATTCGGTTGCACAAGGCCGTAACGGATTGCAGTCGCCGATTGTAAAAAATCTACACGATGCTGCAATTACCGGAATTTTGGAAAGAACGAAAGCAAAAGATGGCGACCTGATTTTCTTTGGTGCAGATAAAACCAAGGTTGTTAATGATGCGATTGGAAATCTCCGCCTACGGATTGGTCATTCGGACTGGGGTAAGAAACAAAAACTCTTTACGGAGGGCTGGAAGCCATTGTGGGTGGTTGATTTCCCGATGTTTGATTACGATGAAGATGAAGCCCGTTGGGTTGCCTGTCATCATCCGTTCACGAGCCCCAAAGATGAACACTTGAAGTTGTTAGAAACCGATCCCGGTAAATGCCTGGCAAAAGCGTATGACATGGTATTGAATGGTAGTGAGATCGGCGGCGGATCCGTTCGTATTCATCAAGAGGCTGTCCAAAGTCAGGTATTCCGTGCTTTAAAGATTGGGCCGGATGAGGCTCAGGCTAAATTTGGTTTCTTATTGGATGCCTTGCAATATGGCGCCCCTCCCCACGGAGGGATTGCATTTGGATTGGATCGTATTGTGACGATGATGACGGGGGCGGAGTCAATCCGCGATGTGATTGCCTTCCCCAAGACTCAGCGCGCACAGTGTTTATTGACGCAAGCCCCAAGTCCTGTCGATGAGCGTCAATTGCGTGAACTGCATATCCGTTTACGTAATACCAATCCGGTGGGTTGATTTGAAAATCCCGATTTCAGTTTTAGTCCTTATTCATAATGGAAATCGGGAAGTCCTCTTACTCGAGCGCGCTGACCGACCTGGATTCTGGCAATCGGTTACTGGCAGCCTTGATTTTATCGATGAGCCATTAGAGAGTACTGCAATTCGTGAGGTTGCAGAAGAAACGGGTATCGACATCCAGGCCCTGCCTTTAGGCTCCTTACAAAATCTTCATCATGCTGTGCAGTATGAGATTTATCCTGGTTGGCGTCATCGCTATCCCCCAGGGGTAGAGCGCAATACGGAGCACTGGTTTGCTTTGGAGGTTCCTGCAAGTGCTGCGATTCGGTTGGCCCCCCGGGAGCATTTACAGTATGTTTGGTTACCCTATCAGGAAGCCGCCCAGAAGTGCTTTTCTCATTCAAATCGGGATGCCATTTTGCAGTTTTACAACGACCCCTCTAAATTAGCATGATGAGAGGAGCTCAGAACCAGCCATCGGGTGGCATGCTGCCAATTAAGCGAGCCGCTAATCGTTCTGACTGGCACGTAATTAAAGATCTCTTACCGTATCTATTTGAACACCGCTCGCGTGTTCTCTTTGCGATGTTGTGCTTGGTCGCAGCTAAATTTGCCAACTTGGGCGTCCCGATTGTTTTAAAAGACCTGATTGATGCGATGAACATCAAGCCTGGTTCTTTGCAAATTTATTTAATCGTTCCTGCGGGCCTGATTGTGGGATACGGTGCATTGCGCTTACTCGCATCACTGTTCTCCGAGTTGCGCGAGCTGCTATTTGCCAAGGTGACCCAAAGCGCAGTGCGCAAGATTGCGTTACAAGTATTTGAGCATTTACACGCCCTGAGCTTACAGTTTCATTTGGGTCGTCAGACCGGCGGAGTCAGTCGCGATATTGAGCGCGGCACGCGCGGCATTCAAACCCTTGTTTCATTCTCGCTGTACAGTATTTTGCCAACCATCATTGAATTCGCTTTGGTGTTGGCATATTTCGCCTACAACTACGATATTTGGTTTGCGATTATTACTTTTGTTGCACTGGTGGTCTATATTTTATATACGATCAAGGTGACCGAATGGCGAACCCACTATCGGCGAACCATGAATGAAATGGATTCGAAAGCCAATCAACGAGCGATTGATTCCTTGATTAATTTTGAGACCGTTAAGTATTTTGGAAATGAGCATTTTGAATCGCGCCGTTATGATGAAAATCTCAAGTATTACCAGTCTGCTGCGATTCTTTCTCAACAGTCTTTAGCTATTCTGAATTTAGGTCAGCAGGCCATTATTGCAGTTGGCTTGGTCTTAATTTTATGGCGAGCCACCCAGGGTGTGGTCGATGGATCGATGACCTTAGGTGATTTGGTACTAGTTAATACGCTGATGATTCAGTTATATATTCCATTGAATTTCTTGGGGGTGATTTATCGTGAGATGAAGCAATCGATCACCGATATGGATCATATGTTCACACTCTTAAATGAAGATCAAGAAATTAAAGATTCTAAAGATGCTAAGCCTTTGGTTGTTCGGGACTTTGCCAAGGGCCCTGAGGTTCGCTTTGAGCATGTCTATTTTTCGTATGACGAGAAGCGCGAGATTTTGAAGGATCTGAGTTTTACCATTCCTGCCGGGACCATCACGGCGGTGGTTGGGCAAAGCGGTGCTGGCAAAAGTACTTTGGCAAGGCTACTCTTTCGGTTCTACGATGTGCAATCGGGGGCGATCTTGCTCGATGATCAAAACATTCAAGATGTGGAGCAAGCCAGCTTGCGCAAAGTGATTGGTATTGTTCCTCAAGACACCGTTTTGTTTAATGACAGTATTGCTTACAACATTGCGTACGGAAATCCACAGGCAAGCCGTGAGGCGATTGCTGAGGCGGCGCGCGCCGCACAAATGAGTCAATTTATTGAGCATCTTTCACAAGGGTATGACACTCCCGTGGGTGAACGTGGACTCAAGCTTTCGGGTGGCGAGAAGCAACGGGTTGCGATCGCTCGCACTCTCTTAAAGAAGCCTGCCTTATTGATTTTTGATGAAGCAACTTCTGCGCTTGATTCCAAAACCGAGCGCGCTTTTCAGGATGAATTATTCAATTTAGCAAAAAATCGAACTACTTTAATCATTGCTCATCGACTGTCAACGGTGGTTCATGCCGACCAAATTCTAGTGATGGAGCATGGGCAAATCATCGAACGCGGGACACACTATGAGCTGCTAGAGTCCAATGGTCGCTATGCTTCCATGTGGCAACTACAAGAAAACGCAGCGATTGATCCTGATCAAACGAGTGATAATTAGGCTTAAAATGACCTGATGCGTACCACACAGCCTACCTCAAGTCGTCAGTTACATTTAGAGGGCGCGTTCGCAGCGGCACTAGCCGTTGCCGACCCTAAAAAAATCGTCCCAGAGTATCTTGCCAAAATTTTTCCGGACGGTAAGGCTCCTGAAGGTCGCTGCCTCGTGGTTGGTGCAGGTAAGGCCAGTGCTGCGATGGCAAGTGCTCTAGAGAGCTATGCCAAAACCCATTGGCCAGATACGCCAATCGCTGGTTTAGTGGTTACTCGTTATGGCCATGCTTCACCTACGCAGAAGATTAAGATCGTTGAGGCCGGTCATCCGGTGCCCGATCAGGCTGGCATGGATGGCGCTGCGGAAGTGTTGCGCTTGGTCGGTACCTTGCAAGCTGGGGATACTCTAATTGCACTTGTTTCTGGTGGGGGTTCGAGTTTATTAACCTTGCCGCAGCCAGGAATCACGATCGATGACATGCGCAAGACCACCGAAGCTTTACTCAATAGCGGCGCGCCGATTGAAGAGATGAATATCGTCCGCAAACATTTATCAGCCATATTGGGTGGTAATCTGGCGCGTGCTGCTCTTTCACGAGGAGCTCGAGTCGAGGCTTTACTCATTTCGGATGTGACCGGTGATCATCCGGCTGATATTGCGAGTGGCCCATGCGCACCAGATTATTCAAGTTATGGTGACGCATTACAGATTCTTGCTAAATACCATTTGGATGAGCGAAGTATTCCAGGTTCAGTATTAACTCATTTGCAAAAAGGATTAGCGGGCGAGATCCCAGAAACCTTAAAGCAATCGGACATTGATCAACATCGCTATCCCCTGCGCAATCATGTGATTGCAACCGCACATCGCAGTTTGGAAGCCGCAGCGGATTATTGCAAAGGGCTTGGATACACCCCGATTATTCTGGGAGATACGATTACTGGTGAAGCCAAAGATGTGGGTCTTGTACACGCAGGTATAGCTCGCGAGTTAGCCCAGCACGCCAGCTGGGGAAAGCTACCCGTGGCGCTTATTTCTGGAGGGGAGTGCACAGTCACCTTGCCTCCCGGAACGCAAGGACGTGGCGGCCGCTGCTCTGAGTTTCTACTTTCCTTGTTTGCCGCAACTGCTGATTTAAAGACTTTATCCGCAATTGCTGCCGATACCGATGGTATCGATGGCAGTGAAAAGAATGCAGGCGCTTGGTTCACCCCTGAAGTACGTTTACACGCCCAAGAGAAAGACTTGCGTGCCAGTCGTTTTCAGCAATCGCATGACTGCTATGGTTTCTTTTTAGAGCTAAATGCCCTAGTTCATACTGGCCCGACCTTAACCAATGTCAATGATTTTCGGATGATATTGATCGACTAGACATGAACAGAACGCTCACCATCGCACGTCCAGACGATTGGCATTTACACGTTCGCGATGGTGCGGTCCTTAATGATGTCTTGGCGCATACCGCAGCTCAATTTGGGCGCGCGATCATCATGCCCAACTTGAAGCCGCCTGTTACTACGGTTGATTTAGCTAAAGCCTATGAGGCTCGGATTCAGATGGCGTTAAAGCGACTGGCGATCACTCACTTCTCCCCGCTGATGACCTTGTATCTCACAGACAATACGTCTGCCGATGAAGTTAAAAAAGCAAGTGAGAATGACATTATTGGATTTAAGTTGTATCCAGCAGGCGCCACTACCAATAGCGATGGCGGTGTAACCGATATTAAAAAAGCATACCCTGCTCTAGAAGCAATGCAGCGCTATTCAGTGCCCCTACTGATTCATGGCGAGGTTACCGAGCAGGCGATTGATATCTTTGATCGTGAAGCTGTTTTTATTGATCGCATCTTAGATCCCATTCGAAAGCATTTCCCAGAGTTGCGAATCGTTTTTGAGCACATTACGACTAAGCAAGCAGCGCACTATGTGCGTGATGCCAATACTGGTGGCAAGAATACCTTGGCCGCAACGCTTACAGCTCATCATTTACTCATGAACCGAAATAGTTTGTTTACAGGTGGTATTCGTCCGCACCATTATTGCTTGCCTGTTTTAAAACGCGAGGAGCATCGAGTCGCTTTGGTGGAAATGGCAACCAGCGGTAACCCACGTTTTTTTTTGGGAACGGATAGCGCTCCTCATCCAAAAGGTGAAAAGGAGAGCAGTTGTGGTTGTGCGGGATGTTACACCGCGCACAATGCGCTGGGGCTCTATGCGGAGGCTTTTGATAGTGTTGGGATGATTGATCGACTCGAGGGATTCGCGAGTCATTTTGGTGCGGACTACTATGGCTTACCTCGACATGAAGAAACAATTACTCTGGTCAACCAACCCCAAGCCGTGCCATTTGACTACCCAATGGGCGAATCGATCCTGGTGCCCTTACGTGCTGGAGAAACTATCGGTTGGTCGATCGCCAATTAATTCTGCAGTGCAAATTAATTTCCTCGTTTAGACTGTTAACGCAGAGTTAACCAGGCAATCGCTGCTTTCGTAAGAAAGGAGAGGAAAGTCCGGACTCCATAGGGCAGGGTGTTGGCTAACAGCCATCCACGGTGACGTGCGGAATAG
>JBEDHB010000026.1:0-11614 GCA_041174325.1 Pseudomonadota bacterium | reverse complement strand
GGCGTACAACGTCTTCAAGACTCTGTATGGCGAGCGTTTTGTGGATGCACCGATTCCAGCAAACGTTCAAGTTGCTCATTAGTCGGGAGGAAAAAATGTCAGATCAGAATAAATTTTTCTCTCACGCTACCCTTGAAAAGAACGTCGGTTGGCTCATCATTACCACTATTTTGGTAGTTAGTGTGGCTGGCTTAGTACAGATCGTGCCGCTCTTTTTTCAGCACTCAACCACTGAGCCAAGCCCAGGAATCAAGCCATTCACTGCCTTGCAATTGGCAGGGCGTGATATCTATCAACGTGAAGGATGCGTTGGTTGTCATTCTCAGCAGATTCGGACCTTACGATCTGAGACTGAGCGCTATGGCCCATATTCAGTGGCTGGCGAATCCGTTTTTGATCACCCATTCCTATGGGGTAGCAAGCGGACGGGGCCCGACCTCGCAAGAGTAGGTGGACGCTATTCAGACGACTGGCAGCGTATCCATTTGCGCAATCCTCGTGATGTGGTCCCGGAATCCAATATGCCGGCTTACCCGTATTTGCAGAATGCACCGGCGGATGTTTCGAGCATCCAAAAACACATGCGAGCGTTAAAACGTCTGGGCGTTCCATACACCGATGACGAAATCGCGAATGCACCTAAAGAGCTTGAAGGAAAAACGGAAGAGGACGCCTTAGTTGCCTATTTGCAGGGCTTAGGTATTAATCGCCGCACCACGGCCAAAACGGCTAGCCAATAATGGAGATCAGCATGCAAGCATTTACCGCTTATCTATCGGCAATATCAAGTACCTTTGGCTTATTTGTGTTTCTGGGGATTATTTGGTGGGCTTGGTCCAAGCAACGCAAGGCCGCCAATGAAGAGTCCGCAAACTTACCATTCGCACTCCCCGATGAGTTTCAGAAGGATCAATCATGAGCGATTTTTTTAGTCCCGGTTGGAGTGTTTTTATTGCGATCGTAACGATCGTCGGCATTGTTTGGTGCTTATGGTTATTAATGTCACAACGCAAAACCAAGGTACCAACGGACTCCTCCGGTAATGTAACTGATACAGGCCATGTTTGGGACGATGATTTGCGTGAACTGAACAATCCGCTACCACGGTGGTGGATGTGGATGTTCATTATTTCCTGCATCTTTGGCGCCATCTATCTAGTTCTTTATCCGGGTTTGGGTGCCTATCAAGGTATCTTGGGATACAGCACTCAAGCTGAGCATGATCAATCGGTACAGGCTGCAAATAAAGACCTGCAACCGGTTTATGCCAAATATATGCAAATGACTATTGAGCAGGTTGCAGCTGATCCCAAAGCCAAGGAAATGGGTCAGCGCTTATTTTTGAACTATTGTGCACAATGCCATGGCTCGGATGCGGGGGGATCCAAAGGGTTTCCAAACTTGCATGACAAAGACTATTTGTATGGCGGTGAACCGGAGATGATTCGGGCGTCGATTGTGCAAGGACGCGCTGGTGTCATGCCTGCTTTTGGACATTTAAGTTCTGCTCAAATTAATGAGGTGGTGGCTTATGTCCGCAGTCTCTCAGGCTTACCCGCAGATAATCTTCGGGTTGCTCAGGGCGAGGCGGTCTACAAAACGAACTGCGCTGCCTGCCATGGCGCTGAAGGCAAAGGAAATATTGTTTTAGGCGCACCCAACTTAACCGACAAGGTATGGCTCTATGGCAGCTCAGAGAAAGCCATTACTGAATCTGTGCAAAAAGGTCGTAATGGCGTCATGCCGGGTCATGAGGAAATTTTGACTCCTGAAAAGATTCAGATTTTGACTGCTTATGTCTGGGGTTTGTCTCATCAACCGATGAGTACTAATAAGTAAGCCCATGAATCAATCCTCATCAACACCGATTACTGGCGAAAGTAAGCCCGTGATCGAGATCGTTGAGCAGTCACTTTACGAAGTTCGTAAACACATTTATCCGCGCTCGGTCAGTGGTCCGTTTGCGAGCTGGCGCTTGGTATTTGTGCTACTTACCCAGTTGCTATATTACGGTCTGCCATGGCTAAGCTGGAATGATCGTCAGGCTGTTTTGTTTGATCTGGTACAGCGTAAGTTTTATATCTTTGGGTTGGTGTTATGGCCCCAGGATGTGATCTACCTCACGTTACTCCTCATTCTGTCTGCACTAAGCCTATTTTTGTTTACTGCTGTCGCAGGCCGTTTGTTTTGTGGCTACGCTTGTCCACAAACGGTCTATACCGAAATCTTCATGTGGATTGAGCGCAAAGTGGAAGGTGATCGATTTGCCCGCATTCGGTTGGATGGGGAGGAGTGGCCTTGGAGTTTCAAAAAGTGGCGACTCAAGATCACCAAACATGCATTATGGATCGCAATTGCCCTGTGGACTGGATTTACCTTTATTGGGTATTTCACGCCCATCAAAGAACTGAGCGCCAACATTCTGGCATTTTCTTTGGGGCCATGGCAAACCTTTTGGCTCTTCTTTTATGGCTTTGCTACCTGGGGCAATGCAGGCTTCATGCGCGAGCAGGTTTGTAAATATATGTGCCCGTATGCACGCTTTCAAAGTGTGATGGTCGACAAAGACACCTTTGTGGTGACCTACGACAAGATGCGCGGTGAACCTCGTGGTAGTCGTAATAAATCAGAGAATCAAGCTCAGAAGGGTCTGGGAGATTGTGTTGATTGCAGTATCTGTGTTCAGGTTTGCCCCACCGGAATTGATATTCGGGATGGCTTGCAATACATGTGCATTGGTTGTGGAGCTTGCATCGACGCATGTAATCAGGTGATGGATAAGATGCGGTATTCCAAAGGCTTGGTGCGTTACACCACGGAGCGCGCTATGCTAAATCGTGAGTCAAATCAATCAGCACGCAGTCATTTATTTCGTCCACGGGTATTGATTTACAGTTCCATTATTTTTGTGCTGACCTCGGTATTCTTATTCTCACTCATTACACGTAACCCTTTGCGAGTCGATGTGATGCGCGATCGTGGTGCCTTAGCGCGTGAGGTTGATGGACGCTTCATTGAGAATGTTTATCAAGTTCAACTCATGAACTCTTCGGAGTCACCGATGCGGGTAGATATCAAAGCGACTGGTTTACCCGATATTGAAGTGCTTGATGCAGGCGGTAAGGTCATTCATAGTGTGGTGATTGCACCAGCGAGTAATTTATTAATTCCGGTGAAGGTGAGTATGTCGATCAATGAGGTGATATCCGGATCGCATCCGATTCAATTCCAGTTTCGCGGCCTAGAAGGCGAACAGATTCGTGCGCGTGATGAAAAATCAAGTTTTATCGTGCCACGCCAATAAAGGGAGCGCATTATGAAAGCAGAATCACAAATTTCAAAGCCATGGTGGAAACAGCTCTGGCCGTGGTTATTAATTCTTGGTCCAGCGTTGGCAGCGATTGGTTGTGCAATTACCATTTATTTGGCATTTACCGTGCATGCCGATGAGCCCGTTCGGGATGGGGTTAAGCGGGGCCTTAAGGTTGAGCAGGTGCAGCCGTGAAACTGAAGACGGCGATTTGGATTCTTTGGCCCTCATTCTTAGCGGCAATCATTGCTGAAGGCTTGGTATTTAGTTTGCTTAAGCCCGAAGATCTACTACTGTTTGGGCAACCACATCAGTTATCGAATGAAGCAGTTTATTCGATTGGCTTTTTTAGCTTTTGGGCAATCTGTGCGGTCTCAAGTGCCTTATCGATACTTATCGTTCGCGATAGTTTTTTAAATACGAAGTCGTCGAACGATGATTTGCTTAGCTAAGGCGGATGGGTGAGGAGCAGTTATTTTTTTCATTCACATTAGAGACTCCAGCTAGCTGGTAGAGTCCATCGATGTCGATTAATTTGACATGGCGTTGCTTAATTTGCAATAAGCCCGACTCGGTAAACCGCGATAACATCCGACTCACTGTTTCAATTTGAATCCCTAGATAGCTACCAATGTCCTCGCGACTCATCTTTAAATCAAATTCAGTACACTCATATCCGCGCGCAGCATACCGTTGGGATAAGTTAATCAAAAATCCAGCGAGTCGTTCTTCGGCTCTGAGAGTTCCCAATGATAGTAAATGACGTTGATCCTGAGTTAGCTCTCGACTTAAGATGCGATGGAATTGATGTTGCAAACTGGGAATTTGTGATGCTAGGTTTTCAAACTCGGAGAAGCGAATGATGCAAACCTCACTCTCTTCGAGTGCGATTGCATTGGATTGGTATTGGTGCTCACCAATACCGTCTAAACCCAAAATCTCACCAGGCATATGAAAGCCAATGATTTGTGCACGACCATCCGGTAATGAATGCTCTGTTTTTAGAGTACCAAAGCGTACGCTATATATGGCGTTGAGCGGTTCACCGTGCCGGTATAAGGTATCTCCCTTGTGGAGGTGGACTCGATCCTTTACGAGGGTATCAACTTGGGTCACTTCGTTGGCAGAAAGACCGAGTGGCAAGCAAAATTGCCCCAAGACGCATGTGGAGCATTTATTCAGAATTTCTTTACTGGAAGAAATATTCATGATGATGCATATTCTAGTCGAGTGTCTAAAAAAGTTCTATCTCAGGTTCTATGCTCACTAGTACATTATTTATCGGAATTCTCTTAGCCACAATGGCCAGTAGTTGGCATTGTGCACTGATGTGTGGGGGAATTGCTGCATCTATTGATCCATCGGTGGCAAAAATCAAGGTTTACCCCAATCGGTCGATGGTCGTTTGGGATCAAATGGTGGTTCATTTGGCCAGGATTGCCAGTTACATGGCTTTGGGGGCGGGCGCTGCCTGGCTGGGCGTTGCTTTCTGGAGGCAGGAGGTGATTCCAATTCAGCGTGGTTTATTTGGAATTACCGCCGGTATTCTCTGCTATCAAGCCTATCGGTTGATCAACCCAAGTGGTAAGAAAATCAGTCATCTTTTTGGACAGAAAATTGCACTGGCCCTGTCGCAATGGTGGGCGAAACACTTTGCAAAATCTCGAACTGGTCTGGCGCGTTGGGTGACGGGAATGCTTTGGGGCTTGGTGCCGTGTAGTTTGGTTTATGGGGTGCTGGCCCTCGCATTTTTGTCGGGCGATCCAATCGTTGGCGCATTGCTGATGCTTGCGATGGGATTGGGTACCTTACCTAGCCTCTTGATGTTTACCAAGATCAGCGGTGCTTTGATGCAATTCGGACAGAAGGCCTGGGTGCGTTACCTCGCGGCATTCGTATTGATAGCAACCGCCTTGTATGGGTTCTATCGGGGCATGACCTTGCCAGCTGAGTTATTAAAGGGCGGCTTTTGTTTGGCCTAAAGCGCCTTGATTACCAAACCAATCGCAACGAGCCCTGAGAACCCAGCAAAGATGAGTTGTGTCCATTGGCTGCTGATGCCAGGAGCAATTAGGCGACCCGCCATCATTCCAAGAATGGCGCCGATAGCGAATGGGATCGCCACCAACCAGTTCATTGTTCCAGCCAACCCCGAGCCCGCGACGCCCCCTAATGAAATTAGAGACAGAACACCCAACGAGGTTACAACGATCGATTGCATTGGTAGATCACTAATGCGTTTGAGTGCGGGAACAATCACAAAGCCACCCCCAACCCCTAAAAGCCCTGATAAAAATCCAGCCAGGGCGCCAGAGCCAATTAGTGCCCGTGCGCAAGGGACGGTCCAAATTAAGCGACCAATCGATAAATCCAGAGAGCAGGGCACTGCCTTTGGCTCTAAATAAATTCCTTTTGATTGTTGGTAGGCTTCCACAAAAATTCGCAGAGCGACGTATAGGAGAACAATCGCAAAAATCAGCATCAAGGGTTGATTGGGAATCTGGTGCGCTAACCAAAGCCCAGCGGGGGACAAGAGTAGGCCTGCAAACGCTAGCAGTATGGCGGCACGGTATCGCAACAATCCAGTTCGCAATGCCATGATGGCACCCAGCGCCGATGCAACCGTCACTGCCAAAAGACCAATAGGACTTGCCTCGACCATGGGTAGATGGACAACAAAGACCAGCAAAGGAACCGATAAGATGCCACCGCCGGCTCCTGTTAGGGCCATGATGAGGCCAACGAACACGCCAAGCCCAGCAGGGATCAGGTGGGGTTGTAAAAGACTGATTAAATCCATCAAGATAGTATCAACGATTTGCCTTTAGTTAAAACATAATATATTATATATTTATATATATTGTAATTCACCTTGAATGGGGAGTAAAGCATGCAAAAACCACTTGTCAAAGCTTTTTTTGATCAGGGAACGTGGACCTTTACCTATGTTGTCTATGAAAAACCAAATACACCATGTGTAGTAATCGATTCCGTGCTGAACTATGACCCGAAATCTGGTCGTACGCGGACGCAGTCTGCAGATGAAGTTATTGCGTTTATCAAAGAGCAGGGGCTTACTGTAGATTGGATTTTGGAGACCCATGCACACGCGGATCATCTCAGTGCTGCACCGTACATTCAGAAGCATTTAGGTGGCAAGATCGCAATTGGTTCCCATATTCAGGATGTGCAAAAAGTATTTAAAGGAATTTTTAATCTTGAGAGTGAGTTTCCAACCAATGGCTCCCAATTTGATTGCTTGATTGAAGAAGGCCAGGATTTGTATGCGGGTAACTTAACGATCCATCCTTTATATGTCCCCGGTCATACGCCCGCATGCATGGCCTATGTAATTGGTGACGCAATTTTTGTTGGCGACACGATTTTCATGCCCGATGTTGGGACTGCACGGTGTGATTTCCCGGGCGGCAACGCCAATACGCTCTATCAGTCGATGCAAAAGATTTTGTCCTACCCGGATGAGATGCGTTTATTCATGTGCCATGACTATCCTCCAAATAATCGTCCAATCGCTTATGAAACCACGGTGGGCGAAGAAAAGCGGAAAAATATTCATGTGCACGAGGGGGTGACCGAAGCTCAGTTTGTGGAGATGCGCAATCAGCGTGACAAGACCTTGGAGATGCCAGTTTTGATTTTGCCTTCGATTCAGGTCAATATTCGTGCTGGTCACCCACCCCCAGCCGAAGCAAATGGCAAGACCTATCTCAAAATCCCGTTTAACGTCCTCTAATCGGTGACTAGATGGCCGTGAATATTAATTTAAAGAAAATGCGTCAATCGGCTGATAAAGCAGTTGATTTGATGAAGGTTTTGGGCAATCGAGACCGAATGATGTTGTTGTGCGAAATCCACCAGGGGGAAAAATGCGTGGGTGAGTTGGAGGATTCTTTGGATATTCATCAACCAACCCTCTCACAGCAATTAACGGTATTGCGTAAGAAAAAGCTGGTTAAAACACGTCGCGAGGGGAAGCAGATTTATTACTCCAGCGCTAACCCAGTGGCGATGTCGGTGATGAACTTGTTATACCAAAATTACTGTAAATAACTAATTGATCAAAAAGGAGGTTTATGATGCAATGTAATGTCGGCCATACGGATCGGGTTCTGCGTATTACTGCAGGAAGTTTATTAATTCTTTTATCTTTAAGTGGAGTGATTGGAGCATGGGGCTGGATCGGGGTTATGCCGCTAGCAACCGGCATCTTTCGTTTTTGCCCAGCGTATCCGCTCTTAGGGATGAATACCGCCAAGAAAAAGTAGTAGATTAATCATGGGCAGTTTCAAGGAAGACTTCAAAGATACTGTTGTTGCACTTCTTGAAACGGCTCAAGATCAATACCGAGATGCGGTCAGTTTCGTTAAGGAAACATGGCCCTTACTTCTCATTTTGGCCATTATTCTGATTGGCCTCATCGCTTACTGGAATCCGCCTCCCCCACGTTACATCATGATGGCCTCGGGTATTCAAGGGGGGTCGTATGAGCAATTAGCCGCAAAGTATGTAGCATTCTTTGCAAAAAAAGGCGTGACGATTGAGTTGGTACGTACCGAAGGCTCTCAAGAAAATATTAATCGCCTAGCTGATCGTAAAGATCCGGTCCAAGCTGCTTTTGTCCAAGGAGGCTCACTGCATACCAAGCAAGTCTTGGGTGTTGAGTCCCTTGGTAGCATTGACTATGAGCCGATTTGGTTTTTTTATAAAGGCCCCCTGCTAAAACAAGGTAAGCTCGATTCAGACAAACTCGCTAAAGCACGAATTGCGATTGGTCCCGAGGGGAGCGGTACCCATGTTCAGGCTATGAATATTTTGCGAGTGAACCAATTGGATCGTGTCCCAACATTAATAACTATTCCTAACGATGAGGCGGTGATCGCTTTGCAAAAAGGTGAAGTCGACATGGTGGTGATGGTGGATGGCTTGCGAGCGAAAAATGTTCAAACTTTGCTGAGTGATCCTGAAATCAATATTCTGAACTTTGTTCGGGCTTTAGCCTACACCAAGAATATTCATTACCTTGAGGAACTCGAGATACCAATGGGTGGTTTTAGTATTGCACGTAATTTTCCACCGGTTGATACCAAGGTGATTTCCACGGTTACTAATCTACTGATTGATGATCGGATGCACCCAGCGATTCAGCTTCTTTTCTTAATGGCAGCGCAAGAGATCAATGGGAAGGAATCATTTTTTGCTAAGCGCGGTGAGTTCCCAGCCTTCATGAACTCAGAGTTCCCAGAAAGTCCTATTGCGCAACAGTTTCATCAGAGGGGTTTGCCAGTCTTAATGGATTTCTTACCATTTTGGGTGGCTGAGTTTTTGCATCGGATGTTCTTTACATTGCTGCCGTTCTTTGCAATTGCCTATCCCATCTTGCTTTCCCTGCCTAGCTACCGCTTAAGGCGCGTGCAAGCAAAACTCAATCGCATTTATGGCGAGTTAAAGTTTTTTGAGAATGATTTATTAATCAGCTACGATCCTAACAAGATGCCCGAGTATTTGGAAACGCTAGCCGATATGGAAAGACGTGCCTTGGCCTTGAAGGTACCAAAGCGTGCTTCCAGCGATTTTTATACTCTAAGAAGTAGCATCGATTATGTGCGTAATGCGCTTAATCGAGGCGATCACCAAATTCTAGGTCGTGAGAGTTCCATTTGATTTGGGATGTCATCATCATCGGCGGCGGGGCCGCTGGACTCTTTTGTGCTGGAATTGCGGGACAGCGTGGTAAAAAAGTTCTGGTACTGGATCATGCCCCAGTATTAGGAGAAAAGATCCGTATTAGTGGTGGAGGACGCTGTAATTTTACAAATCGCCACTCGGCCCCCGAGCATTTTTTATCCCTCAATCCCCACTTTGTCAGGAGCCCGCTGGCACGGTATTCATCAAACGATTTTATTGATCTAGTGCGCGAGTACCGCATTCCTTTTCATGAGAAACATCGCGGTCAACTATTTTGCGACAACTCTGCAAAAGATATTATTCAGATGCTGCTTGCTGAATGTCAAAAGGGTGGGGTCGCTATTCATCACCCGGTATCGGTTACCCACATCAGTCAAACACAATTGAATTGGACTTTAGAAACAACGGCTGGAATCAAGCAAGCCACCCATTTGATTATTGCAACTGGCGGACTGCCGGTACCGGCGATTGGAGCAAGTGATTTTGGACTGCAAATTGCTAAGCAGTTTGAAATCCCAACTACTCCGGTACGTCCCGCATTGGTGCCACTTTCGTTTACCTCTAGTGAGTTTGTAGCATTCACCAGTCTGGCTGGCGTCAGCTTAGAGGCAAGCGTCCAGGCGGGACAGCGCAATCAGGGCTACGGCACCTATCGTTTTGATGAGGATCTTTTGATTACCCATAAGGGGCTTTCTGGACCCGCGATTTTGCAAGCCAGTAGCTATTGGCAAGAGGGCGAAGCGATCCATATTAATTGGTTAGGAAAAACTGATTTTGATGCAATCTTTTCTGAGGCGCACCAGAAAACTGTCGATGCGACCCTTGCGGAGGTGTTACCGCAGCGCGTCGCGCAATTGTTGGCTGAGCAACTCAACCTAACTAAACGCAATTGGGCCGAAGTATCCAAGAAAGATCGCGAAGCCTTACGAACCCATTTAACCAAAGCGCAGATGAAGCCTGCAGGAACCCTGGGATGGAAAAAAGCGGAGGTGATGTTGGGTGGAGTCGATACTAAAGCCCTAGATGGTAAAACCATGATGACTAAACAACATCAGAACCTCTACTTTATTGGGGAGTGTGTAGATGTCACTGGTCATCTTGGAGGACATAATTTCCAGTGGGCTTGGTCGTCGGCATTCGTTTGCGCGAATGCCTTAATAAATTAGTAGGTTTAAGTTACCTTAAGGGTTTTTACTGAACCATTTAGAAGACACTTGTCCTTGCCGCGCCTTATCCGTAATATTGATGCATATAAGCAAAATTATCATTTACATAATCGGGACTCTCTCATGCAGAAATCATTATTAATTAATGCAGATAAATGTACGGGCTGTTTGCAATGTGAAATGGCATGCAGTTACGAAAATTACGGTGTCTTTAATACTGCTAAATCCCGAATTAAAGTCTTTGATTTTCATACCACTGGAAAAAAGGTTCCTTATACCTGCACGCAATGCGATGAAGCATGGTGTTTAAAGGCTTGCCCAGTAGATGCGATTCGTATTGATGCAAGCACTGGTGCTAAGGTAGTCATTGAAGATGTCTGCGTTGGCTGCAAAGTCTGTACTATTTCGTGCCCATTTGGAACGATTAATTATGTCCAAGACTCCGGCAAGGTCCAGAAATGTGATCTGTGTGGTGGCGATCCAGCATGTGCGACTTCGTGCCCGACCGGCGCCATTACCTATGTCGATGCCGATTGGACTGGCTTAGATCGAATGAGAGCTTGGGCAGACAAGCTTGGCAACCAACGCGCTGCTTAAGAGGAGATCATTATGTCTTGGTCAGGAAAAATTCTTCGTGTTAATTTAACTAACGGAACGTGCCAGTCTGAACCACTCAATATGGAGTGGGCTAAAGAGTATCTCGGTTCACGTGGCCTAGCTTCGAAATACCTGGTTGAGGAGATCGATCCTAAAGTTGATCCCTTGTCTTCTGAAAACAAAATCATTTGGGCTACCGGACCTCTAACCGGAACCATGGCATCGACCGGCGGGCGCTACACCGTCGTTACTAAAGGCCCATTGACTGGGGCGATTGCGTGCTCAAATTCAGGGGGATATTGGGGGGCAGAGCTCAAAATGGCAGGCTGGGACATGATTATTTTTGAAGGTAAATCACCCAAGCCGGTGTATTTATTTATTCAAGATGATGATGCGCAATTATTGGATGCCAGTTCGCTTTGGGGCAAGTCGGTCTGGGAAACTGAGCCAAGCATTAAAGCTAAACACCAAGATCCACAAATTCGTGTTTCTTGTATCGGCAAGGCAGGTGAAAATCAGGTTTTATTCGGATCGATTGTGAATGATTTACATCGCGCTGCAGGGCGCTCCGGAGTGGGCGCCGTGATGGGAAGTAAAAATCTCAAAGCAATTGCCGTCCGTGGAACAAAAGGGGTTGGCAATCTGAAAGATCCCAAGGCCTTCATGAAAGCGACAGCCGCTGCTAAGGCTGTCCTAGCGGGACATGCGGTGACCGGTGAGGGATTGCCGACTTATGGCACCCAAGTGCTCATGAATGTCATTAATGAGGTTGGGGCATTGCCGACACGTAATCATCGTGACGTGCAATTCGAGGGCGCTAAAGATATCTCGGCTG
>JBEDHB010000025.1:0-11949 GCA_041174325.1 Pseudomonadota bacterium | reverse complement strand
GTCCTAACCGAGGCTTAATTGGTCCGAGCAGTATTGCCAATCAGCAACGTCTCTTGAATGATTGGAAAAATAACGCGACTCCACAAGAGCGACAAGATGCGCGCAATGCTGCGCAGCGAGCCGATAGTGCATTTGAGAAAAATGCCACAGCCCAAGAGAAGGCTCAAGCAAGCCGTCTTGATCAAGAGGGGCGCTCCGCAATTGCAGCGGATCGAGCAAGCCCTAATGCAACTCGGGAAGCGGCTCAAGAAAATGCGATGCGGGAACAGGCGCGCATGGATGAAAATCGGGATCGCTTCGGAGGCTTCCGTGGAGGCGGCTTTGGGGGTGGTCGCATGGGTGGATTTAGACGCTAAGCGTGCTGTCAATCAAAATACGATCAATGAAAACAATGAAGATACTTTTGGGATTGGCATTTAGTTATTTGGTACTGATTCCGGCTGTCAGTTATGGGCAAGCAAAGCCTCACGATGCGTCGACTGCCGCCATGGTGGAACTTTGCAAAGCTCGAAATGATATTGACGCTCAGAACTTTTGCTTTGGATTTGGTGAGGGTGTTTATCAAGCTTATTTAGCAAGTCGGCCAGCGGGTTCAAAACCGAGCATATGCTTTGCAACAAACAATCACTCGCGCGAGCAAGTGCTAGAGGATTTTCTAAAATGGAATCAGCAAAATCCACAATTTAATCAAGAACAGGCCGCTAAAACCTTAGTACGCTTTTTTAAGCAACGCTACCCTTGTAAATAGGGGCTTATTTGACCAATCGTTATACAATCATCTGAGTTCCGCCGATCCTCTTTGCTGAAAGGAAAAAACATGCTCCAGATGCTATTTAAAGATTCAATGAGTACCACTGATAAGATCATGAAAATAGCTGGTTTTCTTGGTATGGTGGTCAGTATTACCGTTGCGTTTTACTTGATCTTCTCAGCGAGCGCCCCTGACTCTAAAACCGCTGTTTTCATCTTCTCCTTGGGCTCTGGCCTTGCCCTTGGTTATTTGTCGTTTGCCATCAAACAAAATTCCCGAAACTAATTAAACGGTTTCATTTCTCCATGGCTCCATTGCGGAGCCATTTTATTTTTAAGAGTTCCCAATGAAAAATGAAACCAAAGGTATGCTGATTGGTTTCATTGGTATTTTTATTTTCAGCCTGACCTTACCGGTTACCAAAATAACCGTTGAGATTCTCAATCCCTATTTTTTGTGCTTTGCACGTGCATTGCTCGCTGGGATCTTAGCGGGCGTATATCTGATCTACACCAAAGCACCCATTCCAGACGCTAAGCAAATTCGGCAATTTACGATTGTGGCACTTGGGGTGGTCTTTATCTTCCCGCTATTTATTAATATCGCGATGACTACGGGTGAGGCCTCTCATGCCGGCGTTATTTTGGGGATCATGCCTTTAGCTACGGTCGTTGCGGGAGTGTTACTCTTTCAAGAGCGACCGTCCCTGGGTTTTTGGATTAGCGCTCTAACAGGCTGCGCCTTGGTTTGTACCTATGCCTATTTAAATAGTGAAGGGGGATTTCGGTATACCGATCTCTTACTATTAATTGCTTGTGCAGCCAATGGCATTGCCTATGCCATTGGCGGCAACTTATCGCGTACGATGAATGCGAAGCAGGTAATCTCATGGACCTTAGTCCTCTCATTACCCGTCAACTTGATTGGTAGCATCTTCACGTTTCAAGAATCTTATTTAATAGCTAGTACCAGTATCTGGATTAGCTTTTTATACCTAGGGATCTTTTCAATGTTCGTTGGATTCTTCTTTTGGTATGGCGGTATGGCGATTGGCGGAATCTCTCGTGTGAGTCAGGTGCAATTATTACAACCCTTTTGCACCTTATTGGCCTCTGCTATTTTGGTCTCCGAACCCATTACATGGATGAACATCCTATTTGCTGGTCTGGTGATTACAACGGTCATGATCGGGCGCCAGATGTTGGTGCGTCGTGGACCGGCTGTCTAATTTGATTGACGGGTGAATGGATTCAGATTATGAAATTAGCCGCAGAATCAAGCCATTAAAGGGTCTCATGGCGGTCAAGATCATAAAAAAATGCGGGATTATCCCTAGAGTTATCCCATTGTGTTCACGTAATCTGTGTTGCAAACTCTAAGCGTTATCAGTTGCAAATCACTCGGTAATTGGTAATGCATATTTAGGAGACTTCGATTATGGGCTGCTGATGCAGTCCATTTTTGTAAAGTTTATTAATTGTTTGTTTAAAGGAAAAATATGAATAAAGCTGAACTCGTAGAAAAAATTGCTGATGATGCTGAACTTTCAAAAGCCAGTGCAGAGCGTGCTCTGAACTCCGCCATTGATAACATTATCAAAGCAGTAACGAAAGGTGACTCTGTTCAGTTAGTTGGTTTTGGAACCTTTAGCCAAGGTAAGCGTTCAGCACGAACTGGTCGCAATCCAAAGACTGGTGAAGCGATTAAGATTGCTGCATCAAAGACCGCAAAGTTCTCTGCTGGTAAGGCGTTCAAAGACGCTGTTAACAAGCGCAAGTAATCCCCAAATAATGTGTTGAAAGCCGCCCTACCGGGCGGTTTTCTTTTTTGATTACTGCGAAAGAGTTGTATTGAAGGGTATCTTAATCATTGGCGACTGTCTCTCAGCTGCCGTTGGGGGATGTGATTGTGGCAAGCGCGATTGCTAAGCAAGCCGAGCAACTCGCTAAAGCAATCCGATTAAACTGGATACCCAGTTCTCACGTTAGATAACACCATCATGCATCGACTCACAAAATGCTTCCAATACAAACTAATAATCCTGACCGCCTCAATAACGCTGCAGGGTTGTGCCGCTGTCTTTACTGATGCATCAGACGCCAATCATGTCACCTTTTTAAATAGCGCAGATGAGTCGCTTCCTCAACTGACAGAGAAAGCGAATGCCTACTGCCAACAGTATGGCAAGAAAGCCGTGTATCGCAAGGGTGATAATTTGCTAGTGGCTGTATTTGACTGCCGCTAAACTCACTTTGTTTTCTTTGGTGTCGGCTTAGCATTCAAGAGCTCAGGCTGTATCGTTGTATCTTCCTCGATTGATTTGCGATACCCTGGTGGGTACTTGCTCCAGTCATAGCCTTTGCGCGCCCGCTGATAACCGTAGTCATACAGTGCTTGCATGTATTTGGTATCAAATTCCTCAACATGTGGGAAGGTAAAGTCCGAGCCAATATAGGCCAGATTAAATCCGACCCGATCGTCCTGGGTAATGTTGTAGATGCGATAAAGATCGCCAATCCCTTGGGATTGAATCAATTGTGAGATCGCGCGACCCG
Organism: Pseudomonadota bacterium; assembly: GCA_041174325.1. Taxonomy (GTDB): domain Bacteria; phylum Pseudomonadota; class Gammaproteobacteria; order Burkholderiales; family Burkholderiaceae; genus Polynucleobacter. The sequence continues at coordinate 8,643 of JBEDHB010000025.1, read as the reverse complement.
CGATGCTCAGGGTGCGACGCTCTGTTTGCTGCCAATCAACATCCAAGCGAGCATTACGAATGATGTAGGCCTGGCGGTTAGTATTGCGCTTTACGCCAATTTCCTTTGCGCGGTTTGCTGCTGCGCCCGGGTAGAGAAAGACCTGAGTGGTTGCGCCGCCATCAACGTGCATTTCTTGAAACTCTTTGCCATCGATCATGAAATCAAACATTACGGGAGGAAAGGCTGCTGGAATCGAAGCTGAGGCTAACAAGATCTTACGAAAGAGCTCTAGGGATTCAGGGGAGCCGATGCTCGCGATTTGCCCCATATTCCAGATCACTGGGGTGCCTGCATCAATATTGGTCGTGCCAATCAAAAGCCAGCGACCACGTTGGTTATATTCATGCGCCACTTTTTTCAAAAAGTCAGCTGTAACATGCTTGGATATCAATTGAAACAAAGGGGAGGTATCAGCTAACCCATCGCCGAAGAACCCAGATAAAAAGCCGCGTGACTTAAAAATATCAGTTGGCTTAACCTTGGTATAGACCTCGGTGAGAACAGGATCATAGTCTTTTCCTAAATAGGCAAAGGGTGCAATGAGAGCTCCGGTACTAATTCCAGTCACCAGATTGAACTCGGGACGTGTGCCTTGCTCGGTCCAGCCAACCAAAAGACCTGCACCAAACGCACCATTGTCACCACCCCCTGATAAAGACAAATAGTTACTCTTGCCATCAAGAACTGTTTTACCCAAGCGTTTATTGAGTTGATTGACATCATCAACAAAGCGATTAATTCCGGCAGAAGTGGCGATTAAGTAGCGCGAGCTTTGCATGCCAGCGATTTGTGCTCGGGTCAAATCCGAAGCCGGAACGGCAGCTTTGCGCTCTAAGGTGCTGCAGGCACTAAGCGCTAAGGTACTTAGAATTAAAACGGTATAACGGATGAATGGTGTGCGCATGGGTAGGTTCGATCTAAAAAATAAAGTGATTAGGGGTTCAGGAGTTAAGGAGTAGGAGAGCCGCCCAAAGCGAGGTATAGATTGACTCGCTGGGTTAGTGCATCAACTTGCCCTTGGCGGAAATTGATTTCAGTGGTGTTCGTTTTGATCTTCTGCTGCTGAATCTGACGTTGATCAATTCGCCCGATCACAAACTCTTGTTCGGTATTTTGCAGGATTTGTTTTTGCTCCTTCAATTGGGTTTGAAGCGCGATGGTGCGCTCTCGCCAGGTCATTTCACCATTAAGAGCGTTCTCGACATCCCCAAACGCATTCAGAACCACTTTTCCGTAGTTTGCTAATGCTGCTTGTGCCTCGGCATTTTGGTATGCGATGTGTGCCTCAATCGCACCTCCCTGAAAGAGAGGCATCATCACATTCGCTCCAACACCTAAACTACTACTTGGGCCGCTGACCAAACTAAACACCTGGCTATTGATGAAGCCAAAGCCAGCAGTCAAACTAATCTTGGGGAGACGCGCCATACGCTTCTCGGCAGCAGCAAAGAAGGCACTATTGACGCGTGCTTCAGCCGCCATAATATCGGGGCGCCGCTCCAAAATATCGGTGGGAATGCCTGCCGCAACTGGGGGCGGTAAGGCAGGAAGCTGTGAGCTCTTGAGCGGCTTGGCATGGGGATAACGCCCCACTAAAATTTCAACGGCGCGCAGAGCCTGATCCCGTGCTTGTTTTGCAACGAGCTCTGCCTCTTTGCTTTGAGCGGCTGTTGCTTTTGCTACCGAGACCTCGGATTTGGACGAGGCCCCAATGTCCTCCCGAATCGCAGTGAGTTCCGCATAGCGTGCTGCAGCATTGGCATTGTCTTCCGCCAAGCGCGCTTGATCCTGTAACCCTCTAGCAAGCCAAACTGTTTTGGTGAGGGTGCCAACGAGCGATAGTTGGGCCGCCTCTTGTTCGGCATTGAGAGCGCGCGCATTCTCACGTGCACCAGCAATTTGATTGCGTACTCGACCCCAGAGATCCAGTTCCCAATTGGCACCAATGTAATAGCCGGTTAGGCCTGTGCCACTCGATCCAACTCGACCACCCGTATTGCCAACGACGCCCAATCTTGGATATTGCGCGCCACTAGCCGCATCAATTAAAGCCTGGGCCTGTAAGCGCCGTGCGGCCATCACCCGAATATCGGGATGATTTTGTAGAGCCTCGGCCACCAACTCATTGAGTTCTGGGTCATTAAACTGCTTAAGCCATGCCTTATCGAGCACCGGCCCACTCACGCTTGGGGTACTAAATTGATTGGGGATTACAACCTTGGGTAAGGACTGCTTACGTAGTGCTTGGCCTGTTAATGGATCTTGAATTGCACATGCACTTAGCCCCAGCGCTAGAGCACCACTAATACTGGTAATGAATCGAGTGGGAATCTGTCTAAATATCATTTAGTGCAACTTTGGAATGATGTAATTGAGTTTGGTACCGACCCTCAACATCACCTTGCGAATAATATGCAAGAAGGCCAAGTGATTGGTATAGACCGCACCTTCCCCAACTGCACCTGCAGGAAGCAGGGGATAGTTCTTGGTCTCATCTAAGGCCAACTTCACGGCAAAGCGATTGGCCGTCATATCCCTCAATCCAATGGTAGGGAGATTACCGCTCACATTCAGCTGACCTTGACCCTCGGCATAAATGATGGACTCGACTTTGGCCTTGAGGATCTCGCCTGGAAGACTCGGAATGAAGAACTCTGCTTCATTGCCGGATTCGATTTGATGTAATTCATTTTGTTTAAAGAGTGCATAAATTTGTGGGGTGTCTTCCATAAAGGTCATCACCGAGGAGATTGGAAAGGCTGCCACATAAGCACCGGGTCGAAGTTGGACGTTCACAATAATGCCGTCAGACGGAGCGCGCATGACCGTTTGCTCGAGATCATATTGCGCATGTTTGAACTGTTCTTGAAGGTCGAGTAAATCCGCTTGTGCCTTCTCAAGGTCAAAACGATTACCAGCACCCGCTGTAACCAGGCGTTGATTTTCAGTGACCCGAAGTTTAGCTAGATCCAATTTTGCCTTGATCGAGTTCACCTGGGCTTGGTATTGGGTCGAATCAATCTTAAACAGCACATCTCCCTGTTTGACACGCTGATTAATATGGACCGGGACTTCGACAACCCGGCCTTTCACCTGGCTAACAATACCCACGCTATTGCGAATAACAATCACATCCCCAGACGATGGGGCAAAGACGTTGAGTAACAAAATGAGGGTAATCATGCCAACCACTGGAATGGTCACCACGATGACCTTGGCTGCCGTGGTCCAAGGCAAGAGCTTGAACTTAAAAAAGATTAGCCAAACAATCGTGGCATATATAGCAAGGAGTAAGGCTTCCATTACAGGTTGCTCGACTCTGGTTTGGATTTCGGATCGACTTCATTGATTGGAGAGTACCGATCCGTACCATAAGCGAGTTTGTACATGGTCGGACGCGTATAGGCCCATAAATACGCAAAAGGCCAGAGAAGGCCGCCAAAGAATAATGAGAGGACGCATAGCGCGTGAATAGCATCACGTTGCGGATGCTGACGACGTTTTGCTACCGTGTCAGGCCATATATGGACAAACCAAAAGAGCGCGATTAGAGCAATTGGCAACACAATAATCACAATCCACGAGACAACATTCGCAAATCCATCAATTAAATGAGCGGGCATGAATGAGGCATGGGCAGGCAAGGGCAGGAGCAATGCAGATGCCATCATAGGAAGGAGGGTGCGAGTATTCATTGGCAATTCCTTAAGTCGGCATGAATTGGGCAAGGCAAATCATACATTGCCAATAGTATTGTCGGTAGCGTAGGGTAAGGCTATTAGCTTTAGAGCTAATATTCCTTCACTCTTTCAGAAAGCTTCTTTCTCAGCTTCTAAATAGGCAAGGCTCGTGTACTTCCCAATATTCCCATCAAAGCCCTGCATGGTTTTGGCTCGCTTGCTGACGCGGGGATCCTTTAGAACCAATGATTTGGCAACACTTAAATCCTGACCATCTTTCACTGCCTTCACACAGGTATCGTAAATACCTGCTAAGAACTCACCATATTCATTGAGGAGTTGTTTGCTAGGCTCACCGTGCCCCGGTACCCACAACTGATCACCTTCGGTGGCTTGTAAATTCTTATAGGTCTTAAATGTTCCCACATAGGATCCATCATCAATATTGGCAATGCGATTGCCCATCGCAATATCGCCAACATAGGTAACCCTATCTTCGATGACCTGCATGCAAATATCACCAGGTGTGTGCGCAGTACCATGATGATGCACCTTGATACGCACATCGCCAAAATTCAATACATCGCCTTGATTAGTATCGTGGGTGGGAGGAATTACTTTCGTACCTGCGGTCGCTTGATTGGTCCAGCGCTCCATCAAATTGCGCCAGGCATTGCCTTCAATCCCTTTGATCTGTTTGATGGAGTAGGGATGCGCATAAATAGGCAGGTCCTTGCTGTAGGTTTCAACAAACGCTTGATTACCTAAAAAATGATCGCCATGGTAGTGCGAATTAAAAATCGCAACCACTGGCTTATCGGTCACCTTTTTGATCATCCGTATTGCCATCTCACCAATTTGCAAAGAAGCACCGGTGTCTAATAGGACTACCCCTTTGCTAGTAACTACAAAGGTCACATTGGCCATCATCCCGCGGTTCTCGGGTGTTGGGAACCCATCGGGCGAGTAGATTAACCAAACGTGCTGACTAATCTGCTTGGCAGGAATATCCTTGACTGGCGGACCCTTAAAAAAATCCTCAGCCGCACTGGCAAACTGCATGGCTTGCGGGGCAAGCATGATTCCCCCCGCTCCTGCGATCCATTTGAGTGCTTGACGACGCGTATCAGCAACCATTGAATACCCCCATTGATATATTCAGTTTAGCGAATATTTGCCCAGCCCATCAATTTCAGTCATTACTTGAGTCATTTATTCGTCAATAGAGAGGGCTAACCCATGACTAATTTAGCAATCTGGGTATAGAGCGGAATACCGATAATCAAATTGAGGGGGAAGGTAATGCCCAAAGACATGCCCATATACAAAGCGGGACTCACCTCGGGTAAGGCGTGTCGCAATACCGCTGGAACCGCAATATAAGACGCACTGGCAGCCAAGACCATCAACAAAATCGTATTACCTAATTCCACCTTAAAAATGTAGCAGAGTAAAAGTGCGAAGAGGGAGTGGCAAAGAGGTGCTACAAAGGCATACACAATCAAACGCCTAGGCTTGCCCTTGAGATCCACAAAACTCTTGGCACTCATTAAGCCCATATCCAATAAGAAAAACGCCAACATCCCCTTAAATAAATCCACGGAGAACGGCGCCATCACCTTTTGCCCATCAGGTCCCGAGATAATGCCAATTAGCATGGCGCCGAGCAGTAATAACTGCGCACCATCGGTAAATGACTCATGCAGTAGTTTGCCAACTTTCATGGGTTGCTTGGTTTGCGATATGGAGGATTTCGCACGATTGGCGAGGAAGATCGCCAAAATAATCGCTGGAGATTCCATCAGTGCCATGGCAGCGGCCATATGACCACCATATTCAATCTGAACATGACTCAGGTATTGAGTGGCAGTGATAAAGGTCACCGCACTAACCGATCCATAAGTCGCGGCAATCGCTGCTGAATCAAGAGCGTTGAGTTTGGTCTTTAGAAAGTAATAACTGATGAGCGGAATAATGCAAGCAAGGGCAATCGCTATGCCCAAACTGGTGGTAATTGCAAAGGTGAGTCCAGATTGGTGCAAAGCGAACCCACCCTTGAGGCCCAAAGCCATTAAAAGGTAAAGAGACAAAAAGCGGGTGATGGGTTGCGGGATTTCGAGGTTGGATCGAACCAGTCCTGCGAACACGCCAAAGATAAAAAATAGGATGGCGGGATCAATGATGGTACTCATGTATGGTTATTTTCTCATTTTTATAAAACGCTCCCAAAAAAGAGCTCCTCACCCCCAAAAAGGGCTTCAGTAGAATAGACCCATATTTATTAGGGAAATCACTAGTTCGCAATCTATGTTCAAATCCGTTTATCAATTTTGGGGAGTAGCCTGCCTAGCAATGGGTCTTGCGCATCGACATTCCGGAAAGCCTTTAAGAGCCATCCCGGTGCGCGAGGGGAGTCAGTCCTTGGCCAGACCAGTTTTATTTATTGGAAAACTGTGGACCCCTATTTAAGCGTGATTCGACGAGTAATTCATGTTGCCCTAATCTGGGCATGCATAGGTTCCCCCGTTTGGGCACAAACAGAATCCACCAAAACAGTCTTCACACTCGATCAGTTGATCCAACTTGCATTGGAGAGCAATCCACAGGTGATGGCGGCTCGCGATCAAACCCGCGCCATCGGGGGTCAATTGCGCAGCGCGAGGGCTATTCCAAACCCGGAGTTTGAGGTTAATACCGGTCAGCAACGAGGCACGTCGGGCGGATTAAATACTGGCAACCTGTCGCAATGGGTCATTACTCAGCCGCTCGATATGCCGTATACCCGTTTTCCAAGGGTGAATGCGGCCGAGGCCAGCATGCGTGCCGCTGAAGCAAATCGGATTGCATTTGAGGTTGAGACCATTGCTCGTGTGCGCCAAACTTTCTATGAGCTGGTGCGTCGTGAAGCGGAGTCACGTGCTGCCGATGAAGACCTGGACCTCACCAAACAAATCCGGGATCGCATGCAGCTGCGCTATGACGTGGGCGAGACCGCACGCTTTGAGTTAATTCGTGCGCAAACGGAGTTTCTCAATGCCGAGATCGTGGCCCAAGGTAGCAAACTGCGGATTGAACAAGCCAGGAGCCAATTACGTAAAGTTGTAGGCTTTAATCTGCCCGCAAACTTTGAGATTGCGGCCAAAGTGGATTCCATCCCAAAAATACCCGATCTCAAAGTCTTATTGGATAACCTGCGCAATCAAAGCCCTGAGTTAAAGCGCGCCAAGGCCGAGGTTGAAGCAAGCGAGTCACGCTTAAGTTTTGAACAAAACTCCCGCTTACCGCAATTAGCAATTAAAGCTCAGCAATACAACGACCCGAACTTTACGGATCGCCTCTACGGTTTAGTGGTGAGTATCCCGATTTGGGATTTCCGCCAAGGTCAAATTACGGAAGCCGAGGCCAATGCCTCGAAAGCCCGCAATCAACTGAATGCGCAGACGCAAAATTTGGAGACCCAATTAGAGTCCGCGTACAAACTTTATGAGATCACCAGCTTTCAGGTCAAAACTCTGGACGAGCGGGTCGTACAACTCGCCGCCAGTGCTCGCAAGATTGCCGAGACCTCGTTTCGCTTTGGTGAACGCAGCATGTTGGAGTTCTTAGATGCGCAACGCACATTTCGGGCCGCTCGTAATGATTTAATTCGAGCCCGCTTTGAACTGGCATCCATTGTGAATGAGATTGAACGTTTGAGTGCCTCGCCTGAATGGGTGGCCATGATTGAAGGTAAAAAATAATGAGTGCCGAACCTAAACTCACTAAAAAAATAGCTGATCAAATTCAGAAGGGGCGTGCCCTAATTCTGGAGCAAACCGTCGCCGCAATTCATGCAATACGGGATTGGCAAAAGCAAGGCTACGGCCAAATTCGCGAGTTTGCAAATCAAAAAGCTCCAGCGGTTTTGCAAAAGTACGATGCCAGCCCGGCCTGGGTCAAGACCGGTTTCTTTATTCTGCCTTGGGTTGTGGTTGTTTTATTAACTCTGTATTACTTCGATGTATTTGATTCCAAGCCAACACCCCGCCTGGTTCAAGACCCAAGTGTTGTGTATGTCAACGATGATCTGAGTAAATTAGTTAAAAATGGTCAGGTTCAATTGGCGCCCTTCGTCGAGGAGTTGCGAGTCTCCGGCCGAATTGATTTCAATGAACGTTTCTTGGCGCGGATTGGTGCCAATGTTACCGGACGTGTATCTGAAATCTTGGGCGTACCGGGTCAAGAAGTGCAGCAGGGTGAGATCTTGGCGAAGATCACCTCGACCGAGCTCACTCAGTCACAACTTGCCTACTTAAAAGCGCGTACTGCAAGCCAGTTGGCTGAGCAAGCGGCTAATCGCGCACGCATTCTCTATAAAGAAGACGTGATTGCCCTGGCTGAGTTACAACGCCGTGAAGCCGAGGCGATGAGTGCCAAGGCTGAGTTACGAGCCGCGAATGATCAATTGCGCGTACAGGGTATGGATCAGAAAAGCATCGATCGACTCGCTAAAACGGGAGTGATTGAGTCCATCAATAATGTCGTGGCAACGATCCCAGGACAAATTGTGGAGCGCAAGATTAATAAAGGCCAGGTAGTTCAGCCCGCCGAGGCGCTCTTTACGATTGCCGACCTCAGTACTCTTTGGGCGGTTGCCGAGGTGCCTGAAGGAAACTCTTCATTACTCCAAAAAGGTCAAAAATCCTCGGTGATTATTCCTGCACTGCGCAATCGCGTAATCGAAGGCGTAATCTCGCACGTGGATGCGATCGTTAATCCGCAAACCCGTACTGTGGTGGTGCGGATGGATATTCCCAACTCGACTGGGCAAATACGTCCAGGGATGTTGGCGACCATGTTGATTGATAGTGAGCCAGTCGAGCGTCTAGTAGTGCCAAATTCTGCAGTGATTCGGGAAGATAACCAAGATTATGTCTTTGTG
>JBEDHB010000024.1:0-12133 GCA_041174325.1 Pseudomonadota bacterium | reverse complement strand
GATTAAAACGGTCAAATAAATACTCCAGTCGGAGCATGCTTCGGACCAGTTCATTAAATGGGTATTCGTAAATAATCACAGGCATTTATTTTATGCCGACCGCTACCAAAAAACTATAAATTCAGCATTTTTTGATGCAGGAGGTCGACCTCCCGCTCAAGGGTGGCAAGATCCCCGTCGTTATGAATGACGCTATCCGCAATCGCCAGTCGCTCGGCTCGGCTAGCCTGGTGAGCCATGATACGAATGACTACCTGTCGGTCCAGATGGCTGCGCTCCATGACCCGCCGAATTTGGACCTCTTCCTCACAATCAACCACCGCAATATGGTCGAGGTTCTCTGTCCAAGTGCCTGACTCTAGGAGCAGGGGGACCACAAATACCAGATAGGGAGCATGATTTTCTAAGCCATTTTCAGCCTGGAGTATGGTTTCCTGGCGAATTAGGGGGTGCGTAATGGCTTCCAGTTTTCGTTTGGACTCGGTATCCTTAAATACGTGCTCACGCATTTTTGCTCGATTGAGTGATCCATCCGGAAGGATGAACTCGGACCCAAATTCGCTTTTAATGGGGTCAATCGCTATCCCCCCGGAAGCGCTTATTTGGTGGGCAATTTGATCGGTGTCGATCACCCAGGCCCCTCGCATCGCTAGAAATGAAGCAACACTAGATTTACCCGACCCAATTCCCCCGGTCAGACCTAAAAATGGAACTTTTCCTTTTAAATCAAGGAGCGAACGAGTGGGCTTGTCCATAGTATTTCAATGATGCCAGCAAATACCAGAAACGGGCCAAAGGGAAATGGGTGGTTAGATGGTAATTTTTGATACTTTAGCCAAAGGAGGCCCCCAATAATCCCGCAAAAAGCAGCCAAGACCAATATCCATAGCGCACTATGGATTCCAAGCCAAGCCCCAAGGGCCGCTAAAAGTTTAGCGTCTCCCATCCCAAGGCCATGATGTGAGCGAACTCTCTTGTAGATTTGATTGATCATCCATAGAAGCGAGTAGCCAAGAATGGCACCAAGCCAGGCCAAGTGGGCGTCGCACCATGGCAGCGGTGAGAGGGAATTGAAGATCAGGCCAAGAGCGATCATGGGGTACGTGAATCGATTGGGGATTAAAAAGCGATGAAAATCGATCCATGCTACATAAAGGAGGATTAGGATGAGACCAATTCGGAGGATGGAATCAGCCCACATTAGATGATTCTGCCTAATGAAAAAATGGGTAAGTAGAGCGTCATCAGCAATCCAGCGACAAGAAGACCAAGAAAAATAATAAACATAGGTTCCAAGCTTTGACTCAGGATGGCCAATCGGTGCTGTAGCTGACTTTCAATTGAGCGAGATCGATTGATCAACATGGTATTGAGCATACCGGTTCGAGCCCCTATTTCAAGCAATTGGATCGTTTCAGGATCAAAGAATCGACCATGAGGATCGGTGCGTTTCATCGCCACCCCAAGATCTAAGCCCAAGGATAGTTGCTTAAATAGATTAGCACTTAAATCATGACTGAGCCAATGATTGGATGATTGTGCACAAATGCGGATGGACTCTAGAAGACTCAAACCTGATTGAAGCAAATGCGCAATATTTTGACACCACGTAATTTGATGCGATAGTCGTATTAATTCCCCGAATATCGGAATCCGAAAGCAATGACGATCGCACCACTTTTGAAATCCAGTTGATTGTCTCCAAAGGATATGGTTGCCAACAACTACTATTAGGATCGAACTCAAAATCATTTCCGCATGCCCATTCAAACCCCTCGATAATGTAATCAACAGCTGCGTACTCATCGGTAATTCAGCGTGAAAGTGATGAAAGATATCTTCAAAGCTGGGTATAACCCACAACAACATGGTGATGACCATCAGCATCGCGGCAGCAAAGGTAATCGCAGGGTAGGTCAGTGCTTGCTTCATTTGCTGTTTAAGCGATTCCTTGGCAAGTAATTGTTGATGAATTAAGAAAAGCGATTGCTCTAAAGCCCCCGTTTTCTCTCCAATCGATATTAGACCAATACAAATCGGACTAAACCATTTATCTTTCTGAGAAAGACTCTTGGCCAAACTGTTGCCGCGTTTGAGATCATGGATCGTATGTGATAGCAATGATCTCCAATGCTTTGGGGAGCACTGTTCTAAAAGATGCAGAGCTTCAAGGAGTGGCACACCTGCTTGCAAAATACTATGAAGGCGGTATGTAAAGTTGATTTGGTCGCGAAGAGAAAGGGAGCGCCTAATCATCATGGAATTTCATGAAGTAAAACCGATTGATCAATTAACCCTTGATGAAATAGGGCATCAGCCTGTTGACGCATTGAACGAAAGCCCTCCCCATGAGCAATTTCTTCAAGTTCCGTTACAGTCATTTGTAATTCGATCGCAGAAATGAGTTTTGGAGTAAAGGCTAGTACCTCATGAATTGCAAACCGCCCCCTTTGCAAATCACGATACCGAATTAAACGTTGTGAACTAACAAATAAAAGATTCTGGGCGATGGAATGAGGTTCAATACCAAAGTTCCGAAGTCTCTCAATGCATGGGAGTGCTTGGCGGGTATGAATGGTGCTGAGTACTAAGTGACCGGTTTGTGCAGCACTCATCGCTAGTTTGGCCGTTTCTGAATCACGGATTTCACCGATCATCATTACATCAGGGTCTTGACGTAAGAGGGCTCGAATGATGGCATTGAAATGTAGCCCAGCCTTTGGATGATATGCAATTTGGTTCACCCCTTGTAAGCGAATTTCAATTGGATCTTCGATACTGCAAAGATTGAGATGGGGTTGGTTTAGATAATGAAGAAAGCTATACAGCGTTCGTGTTTTGCCACTCCCCGTGGGGCCGCACACCAAAATCAAGCCATGCCGCCGATTTAAGCACCCTTTGACAATATCCATTTGAAAGTCATTCAAGCCGATACGGTCAATGTCTAATTCGGCATTGGTTGTTCTAAGGAGTCGAATGACTACTTTTTCTCCAAATAAAGTGGGCATCGTAGAGACCCGACAATCAATTTCATAGCCAGTTGAGCTGCTAGCGGTAATTGTTAGTCGGCCATCTTGTGGCAGGCGCTGTTCAGCGATATCCAGCTTCGCTAGTATTTTGATGCGAGTAACTAGTCGAATATGATCAGTTTTTGGATATGACTTAAAAAGAAGTAAGTCTCCGTGAATCCGAAAGCGAATGAGGCATAAATCTTGCTGTGCTTCGATGTGAATATCGCTGGCATCTCCGTTTACAGCAGATAAAGCAATTTCTTGCCACAAATGAATGATATGGTGATCAGATTCTTCGAGTGGCGTGCGTAATGGATTCTTAGTCGTTCGGCCGTTATGAATCAAGACGCTGATAGACCTGGCTCTTCGGGTGACGGTTTGTGAAGCTTAACTGTCTTAATCCCTTGATCATCAAATTGAATAATTTCCATGACAATTCCTCCAACTTTGACACTGAGGTCATGATCCGGAATTTCTTCAAGCTCTTCCAGAATGAGCCCATTCAAAGTACGAGGCCCATCGATCGGCAGCTGCAATCCTAACAAACGATTGAGGTCACGTAAGTTTGCACTACCATTTGCTAAATAATAGCCATCGCTAGACCATTGTTCTTGAGTCACCATTCCCGGAAAGGACGTGGTGAATTCACCGATTAATTCTTCAACAATGTCTTCAAAGGTTAATAAGCCTTGAACACTCCCATATTCATCAACGACCAAGCTTAAGCGTTGGCGATTTTCCTGAAAAAACTGCATCTGCTGCATCACTGGAGTGCCTTCAGGAATGAAGTAGGGCTCATTTAGAAGTTCTCTAAAGTCGCTGTGGCTGAGCTCTTCGCTCCCCAGTAAGGAAAGCGCTTTTTTAACTGAAAGGATGCCGATAATTTTTTCTGGATCTCCCTCGCATACGGGTAATTTATTGTGATAGCACGTCTCAAGTTGCCCAATGACCTCATCGATAGGACGCGATAAATCCAATATCTCCATTTTGGCTCGCGGAGTCATGACATCATCAACCGAGATATTTTCAAGATTAAATAGATTGAGCAAAATACTGCGGTGCTGATTCGAAATAAAGTGACTTGACTCCAGGACGAGACTCCTGAGTTCTTCAGTACTCATGGTTTGTAAGGCAGATTCCTTTCGATTTAAGCCCATGAGGCCCATTAACCCTGAAACAAAGGAGTTCACAACCCATAGCAGAGGTTTAAGTACGATTGTCAGGGGATAAATCACCCAACCAATATTGGCCGATATTTTTTCTGCAAAAGCGGCACCAATGACTTTCGGGGTAATTTCGCTAAAGATGATGATTAAAAACGCAACAGTTAGGGTGGCGATGGATAGCACCAGTCCATTGGTGCCAAATAAATGCAGCGCAATGCCAGTAACTAAAATTGGCAAAATGGTATTGATTAGATTATTGACAATCAACAAAACAGATAAGAGGGTGTCAATGCGCTTAAGCAGTTTTTGGGTTAGCGCGGCACCTGCGTGACCATTGTTTGCCATCGCACGTAACCGATGTCGATTACTGGCCACCATACTGGTCTCGGCCATCGAGAAAAATCCAGATAAGGCGAGTAAAAACACAACCAGCGCTGCTTGTGCCCAAAGGGGCCAAGAATCAAAAAAAGAATCCATCTACACTTTCAAGAAAAGCACAGATAAGCAATATAGCAAATACTGATTATTTAGACTACCGGGATTAATTGATTTTGGTGTCAGAAAGGATCATTCGTTGTTAAAGACAAGTTTGACAGGGCATGTTCAGCATTGCGTGATACGTGCCCCATTTGGGGGATTGCGAATCCGCACTGAAATCGTTGATGCGTCCCTGATGATTAGCCAAGTTCAATACCTTAGTCATTTAGACAAAGCAAGTCGACCTCTTAATGAATTAGCGAAGGATGCCAAAGAGCAAATTGAGGCTTATTTTGACGATCCTCATTTCCTCTTTGATTTACCAATTAAAACTCAGGGCAGTAATTTTCAGCAACGTGTTTGGTCGACCATTGAATCCATTCCCGTTGGACAAACCATGACCTATGGAGAGCTGGCCACACAGATCAAATCAGGTCCAAGGGCTGTTGGAGGCGCTTGTGCTGCGAACTACTATCCACTGATTATTCCATGCCATCGCGTCTTATCAAAAGTGGGTGTTGGCGGCTTTATGGGTGAAGCCAGCGGTCCCTTTCTAAGAATTAAACACTGGCTGTTAAGCCATGAAAATGCAATCAAGGACTAAGCCTTTAGGGATCGGGCTTGGATTCTGAAAAAGATGTCCATCAGCCAGTCACTACGAACTGCAAGTTTAGTAAAGACATAAAAACGACTCACTTGTGATCGTGTTAGCTTTGCTTCAATTGAGGCATGGCCGTGATGACGTAATGCAATTTGCTTGAGGGTTAGTACGGCCAGGCCAAAGGCAAGAAAGCAAAAGCGCCGAATTCCGAGCTCTGATTTTGGAATGCAATGAATATAGTGAAGGGCATCTTCAAGTTTTTGGTGGGCGATCACAAGTAAATCAGTTTCGCTGATCCCGATTGGCTTCCATGAAACACCCCGCTCTCGATCCTCAGGAGAGTCTTTGAGAATATTGGTCATTTGCAAAGCTTGACCAAATGAAATTGCTAAGTATTCTTTTTGTGCAATGGTCTTTGCAAAAGCGGGTGAGTGCAAGGCAAACACAGTTGTCAGCATTTCACCAACAACCCCAGCAACCACATAACAATATTTTTCAAATTCAGCCAAACTCTCCAATCCGTGAGGATTCTGACGAGTATGAAAATAGCTCATTCCATCGGACATGATTTGAATGCAGCGTGCTACAGCTTGACGTTGTTGCATGTCGCAACTATCCAGTACACGCAACACCCTGGGGATATTTTGAATCAGATCTTTTTCATCTAGATTGCCATGCTCCGCTAAAGCAATGGCGCACTGATCGGTAAATTGCTTGGGGTTTTGCTCGCCCAGAACCGTTTTAACAAAACTAGCCGACAGATCTTGCTTGGTTATTGCATCCATGCAGGATGCATCCTCAATCGTATCGACAATGCGACAGAGTAAATACGTATTACCAACCACCTTTTCTAGATTGGGGGGTAATAACGGGATGGTAAGCGCAAACGTTCTGGATACTGATTCAAGAATCGAGCGTTGATAAAGCTCATCATCAGATAAAACAGGCATGCGCGATTTGGCTTTCGAAAAGAAGTGGGTAATTAATGCTGGACTTTGCTTGAATGATTTTTAGTACTTAGTGGCGAGTGAGGTGCGATCGAGCTTCCTAGGATCATTCCAATTGCGCTTGCGATTAAACCAATTAACTGCGGTTCAACAGGTTCTTCAATCCCCATGATTTCCAATAAGAGCCATATACTCAAACCAAAGGTAATGGCAAGTAAAGCACCTAGATCACTCGCTTTTTTCCAGAATAAGCCTGCTACCAATGGAACGAAAGCACCCGCTAGCGTAATACGGTACGCATTTTCAACCATGGTGTGGATTTTGGCCTCGGTCGCAATCGCGTAAAAGGTCACAACGCTAGCAAATACAAATACGGTCAAGCGTGTTGCCCATAGAAATTGTTTATCCGTCATGTGATGATAAAAGCCTTTAAGGATATTTTCTGTAAAGGTTACCGAAGGGGCTAGCAAGGTTCCAGACGCAGTGCTCATAATCACGGAGATGAGTGCCCCAAAGAAAACAACCTGCATAAAAAAAGGCATATGGTTGAGGATCAGGGTGGGCAAAATCATTTGGGAGTCGCTCGCTAGAAATTTCTCGACCATTTGTGGATCAATGATATTAGCGGTGTAAGCTAAGAAAAGTGGCACGCTTGCAAAAAAGAAATAGGCCGCACCACCCAACGTGGTTGCCCATACCGCGATCGACTCATTCTTAGCCGCATTGACCCGTTGAAAAACGTCTTGTTGTGGAATCGACCCCAATGCAATTGTGAGCAATGCCGCAATCCAGCCGAGCATATCAATTGGGTCAAGGGCTGGTAAGAAATTAAATTTACCCTCAGCACTCGCTTTGGTGATAACGCTGGCAATCCCACCGGCCTGATCAGCAGCATTACTGGCTACTAATAAAAGTCCGATCACAATCACAATCATTTGTACAAAGGTTGTGAGTGCCACAGACCACATACCGCCAAACAGGGTATAGATCAAAACTACACCGGCCCCAATGAGCATGCCATCGTTCATTGAAATTAAATCGTTCGATAGCACATTAAATGTGAGACCCAATGCAGAAATTTGAGCAGATACCCAGCCAAGGTACGACACAATAATGCAAATGGAGATTAATAATTCGGTCTGGCGGTTGTAGCGAAGTCGAAAATAATCACCGAGGGTCATGAGATTCATTCGGTACAAGGGTTTTGCAAAGACCAACCCGAACAAAATTAAGCAGATGGATGCTCCAAGGGGATCGGAAATTAGACCCCTGAAACCCTCTTCTAAAAAAGTTGCCGAAATGCCAAGAACCGTCTCAGCCCCAAACCAAGTTGCAAAGACCATTGCCAGAACAAAAGCCATGGGTAAATTTCGGCCAGCCGTGATGTAGTCTCTGGCATTGTGAACTTTGGTGGCAGCGTACAAACCAATCGCAATTGAAATGCCGAGATAAGCAATCACGAACCAAAGCAGCATCGCACCGTCCTCTTTCGACAAAATAGATTGATCATTGGATGGTCTTCAGACCACTCCATTGGGGCCCATTCAGTAGCAAGCCCTGATTATAGGTGGGGATTATCCCGCCATCATGAATCGAGCAAATTTAGTCTAAGGCATTGAAACCTATGAAGATCTACTGATGTTTAGTAATCAATTCTGATTAGCGATTCATTAAAAGTGCTAGCGGTGGCTAAGTCTTATAAAAGAGTAATTCTTTTTCTACGGTGAGATAGCCTTTATGTCAAAAAAATAATTTCATGGATCATGATTTGCTTAAGTCGCAGGCTGCAAAATCTAAATAGCCCTAAAAAATATCGTACTATTGACAGTAATCGTATTTAAATTGGAGTGTTTATGAAAATCTGTGTCATTGGTGGTGGCGGTGCAATTGGCGGCTATTTGGCGGTTATGTTGGCGAATTCTGGTAACGAGGTAACGGTGATGGCGCGTGGCGCCACCTTGCGAGCTATTCAAGAGCGTGGACTCGCTCTGATCGGTGATGAACACCCTGAGCCCATTATCGCAAAAGTAAATGCCGTTGAAAGTTTGCGTGGTTTACCAAAACAAGACGTTATTATTTTGGCAGTGAAGGCTCATCAAGTAGAACCCGTCATTGATGATTTGGTTTCTGCGCTTGGACCCGAAACCATTTTGATTCCAATGCAAAACGGAATTCCATGGTGGTACTTTCAGAAACTCAATAGCAAATACAAAGATCATCCGGTCGACACGGTTGATCCAGGCGGCGTTGTGATGCGCGCCATTAGTCCGGACAATATTATTGGCTGCGTAGTTTATCCAGCGACTATTACACAAGGGCCTGGGGTCATTCGACATGTCGAGGGTGTGCGCTTCCCTCTCGGAGAGTTAGACGGTAAGTCGACTGAACGAATTCAGAAAATATCTGACGTCATGGGCGCTGCAGGCTTTAAGTCACCTATCTTGGATGATATTCGTGCCGAAATTTGGTTAAAGCTTTGGGGCAATCTCACGTTTAATCCGATTAGTGCTCTAACGCACGGTACTTTAGAGGGGATTTGTCGTTATCCTCTCACCAAAGAGTTAGCTCGCAATATGATGGCTGAAGCGCAAGCCATTGCTGAAAAGCTTGGCGTTACGTTCCGTGTCGATATTGAGCGACGTATTGCCGGTGCGGAAAAAGTGGGCAAACACAAAACCTCCATGCTGCAGGATTTGGAGGCCGGCCGCTCATTAGAAATCGATGCTTTGTTGGGCTCTGTGATCGAGTTGGGTGGGATTACTGGAACTCCGACACCCTGCCTCAATACCGTTTATGCCTTGACCAAGTACTTAGATCAAAATGTTCAGGATGCTAAAGGGAATCTCGTATTACCAGTAGCCGCCGGATATTAATTATTCAAAGCGATTATCAAGGCGCCCAACGCCATCGATCACGATACTGACCTGACTGCCTGGCTTCATGGAGCCGACACCCACTGAGGTTCCGCAGGCAATCACGTCGCCCGGAAAGAGGGTCATGTCCTGTGAAATTAGGCTGACTAATTGAGCGGGCGTGAAAACAACGTCACTCATGGGGTAGTTTTGACGTTCTTGATCGTTAAGGATCGTTTTAATCGATAAGCCCATGGGATCCACATCGGTAGTAATAGTGGGTCCAAATACGCCAAAGGTATCAAAGCTCTTTGAGCGGCTCCATTGTGCGTAACCTGGGTTGCGATTCAGAATCTCGACGGCAGTGACATCATTGATACAGGTATAGCCAAAAATGAATTGAGCGGCATCCGTAACACTTACCCCATGGCATTTCGTCCCAATCACAATCCCAAGCTCACCTTCATAAATAACCTTTCCTGTATAGGATTTCGGCACTTGGATGGTTTGCCCAGCGGCTAAATAAGAATTACTTGCTTTTAGGAAATACAAAGGCTCATTTGGAACGGTGTGCTCAAGCTTCGTCACCAAGGCATGAAAGTTATCCACCAGGGCAATGAATTTACTGGGAACGCAAGGTATCTCAATCGTCACATCCTGAGCTTTGAGGAATTCACCCGTTGCCTTTGGCTTAGCAAATAAATCACCGGTATGGACGGCAATTTGATCACCTTGTAATTGACCAAACCCGAGATTGCCTTGATGCGTGTAGCGTAACCATTGAGCCATAGTATCGTTCTCCTTTATTTATGATTACCATGATCTTATCAATTACCACTGAGTCACTCTAAAAAATGCCAGAACTGTCATTTGCACCCGAGTTTGACCAAGCGATTTCGTACATGCAGCGGACACGCTCTTATTACTTAGCGCTTGGCTATGACAACCCCTATGTCTGGGCCCATTACGAGAATGTTCCATTTGCCTCCTTAAAAAAGCCGTTGAAGTCTTCGACTTTAGCTTTAATTACAACCGCGGTTCCCTACGATCCTTCTAAGGGAGATCAGGGGCCGGGTGCTCCATATAATGCAGCAGCGAAATTCTATGAGCCGTATGCGATGGAAACCGTAGCCGACCCTGATTTGCGAATTGCGCATGTAGGAATTGATCGAAAGCACGCTAATTTATCGGAGATGGCGTGCTGGTTCCCGCTTCAAGCAGCCAGAGATGCGGTTGCAGATCAACGAGTTGCTGGGCTTGCATGCCGATTTTATGGCTTACCAACCAATCGTAGCCAACGTCATACCTTAGAAAAGGATGCCCCACGCATTCTGGAAATGTGCAAAGCCGATGGGGTGGACATCGCGATCTTAGTCCCCAATTGCCCCATTTGCCATCAGAGTATTTCTCTCTTGGCACGCTACTTAGAGGCGGCGAGCATCCCAACCGTCATTATTGGGGCCGCTAAAGACATTGTGGAGTATTGCGGCGTGCCACGTTTTGTATTTAATGATTTTCCTTTGGGCAATGCTGCTGCAAGACCTCAAGACCCACAATCGCAGCACATCATTTTTAATTTAGCCCTTGATGTACTCGAGTTTGCCCCTGGACCACGAACGTCTGTTCAAAGTGCCTTGCGCTGGAATGACGACCCTCGCTGGAAACTAGACTACATGAATGTTGAGCGTTTAACAATGCACGAAATTGAAACCTTGCGCTCTGAAGCTGAAGCAGCAAGACTGGCGGCAAAAGAGATTCGGCAAAAAACCGTTGGTAGATAGTGGTCGGAATGAGAGGATTCGAACCTCCGACCCCCTCGTCCCGAACGAGGTGCGCTACCAGGCTGCGCTACATTCCGTATAAGCTATTTTATCCCTGACGAATCAGCGAGTACTCGCATAAAGCACGCAATGATTCGCTGGCTGCGTTTTGTGGGAAATCTTTAATCGTGTTTAGGGCCAAGTACACCTCGCGCCTTGCTGCATCTTGGGTGTATTCCAAGGCGCCAGAGCTGTAGATACCTTGCAGGATTTGATCAAACACATCATCCGGCAGATCCTCGTTTTGCGAGATCGCTTCCCGAGCCAGTAGTTGTTGATCTGCACTACCTTTTTCCATGAGATAGATGAGCGGGAGAGTTGGCTTGCCTTCACGCAAATCGTCACCCACATTCTTGCCCATTTCATTAGGGTCTGCGGTGTAGTCTAAAAGGTCATCCATGAGTTGGAAGGCAGTACCAATATGGCGACCAAACGCTGCTGCGAGTTCGCGCTCAATGTCGCTTGCTTGAGCAATTAATGCACCAAGCTCAGCCGATGCCTCGAATAATTTTGCTGTCTTATAACGAATTACCTGAAGGTAGCCAGATTCATCCACCTCGGGATCATTCATATTCAGAAGTTGTAAGACTTCGCCTTCCGCAATCGTGTTCGTAGCATCGGAAAGAATTTGCATCACCCGAATGTCATTGGGGGCAACCATCATCTGAAAAGCCCGTGAGTATAAGAAATCGCCCACGAGAACACTAGCGGCATTTCCGAAGGCGGCGTTGGCGGTTTGTTTGCCTCGACGCATGGTAGATTCATCCACAACGTCATCGTGGAGCAGGGTGGCGGTATGGATAAATTCAACCACCGCCGCCAGCTCTAAAGCGTGGGGAATTTCCTTGCCGTTGGCTAACGCTTTAGCCATTAACAAAAGAAGAGCGGGGCGAACCCGTTTCCCCCCGGACTGAATGATGTAAGTCGAGATTTGGTCAATCAGAACCACTTCCGAGGCAAGCCGACGGCGAATGACCTCGTCTAAAGCCTGTATATCAGGGCTGATGGGGGCCAAAATTTGCCCTAAGTGATTGTTTTTGACAGTGTTATTCATCCAAGATATAATACTTGGCTCGGCTCAAAGTAGCAGATTTTCTGTAAGTCACCGACTTTTAAAGGGATCATGCTGCGAAATAAGTTGATTTGTAATTATTAGTAGTATTTTTTGAGAGGTTTAACCATGTACGCGGTCATAAAAACCGGTGGCAAACAGTATAAAGTTGCTGCTGGCGAAAATTGAAAATAGAACAGATACCAGC
>JBEDHB010000023.1:0-12331 GCA_041174325.1 Pseudomonadota bacterium | reverse complement strand
GTATCGAGTCCTCCTATTTCTGGAGAAAACCTGCAAAGGATCAGAAAGAAATCATCGAAATTATTCGAAAACTGGTTGATCGTATAAACCCCAAAAGCGAGCTGCTGACAACCCAAAACAAATTTCTACTGAAAAAGGCTAAGACTTCTCTTCTGCAACTCTCAAAATAAAATGAACACAAATAAAGTTTTGTATTGCCCCATGAAATTTATTTGCAATAAGTCATGGGAAGACTTAACCGATACCGATGATTCAAACATCAGGTACTGCATGTCCTGCTACAAAAATGTTTATTTTTGTGAATCTCAAGAGGATTTAAATAGCGCACTAAAAAGTGGTTTATGTATTGCATATGAGACTGAATTTAAAGTTTCAAAATATTCAATCAAACACTCAACCTTGGGTTTACCTAAAGGCTATGGAGGATTCAACCTGTTCGGAGATTTCAATGACAAAGCTGACTAATGAGGAAATATCTTATCAAATTTCTTTATCAAGCGTGTTTGATGCAACTGGTCTATCAAAATCTCAATACTCCAAGAGAATGAAAGATCTCGGTGCAAGCGTAGCTATTGGTGTGACACCCTGCTTTGAAATGTCACACAGAATGAGAAGTCGGTCTGGACATTGTGTAATGTGTAAGCCCTTGAATTTAGCATTTCAAGGAAGGTATGAAGAATCAGGGGATGTATACGTAGCCCACTCTAAGAAATTAAATTTGATAAAAATTGGGACTTCAGCAAATACCCATGAGCGAATGAATCAAATTAATTACTATGGGTATGGCGGTGCCAATGATTGGGCTGTCAAATATATCAAGAAGGTAGATAAAGCCGATCGTGTTGAATTTGAGGCACAAAAGATAATTAATAAAAATCGTGTATGGCGCTCATACATAAAAGATGGTGAAACAGTTGATTGCCAAGAGCTATTTGACTGCGATATAAAGATAGCAATAGAAAGTGTTAATCAATCAATTGCTGTTCATAGCAAGGCATGATCATATGACCAAATTAATATCAAATAAAAAACAGGCTGACGTGAGGGTTGCGTCTAAACAACGGGGCTTAACGCTTCAAGAAGTTGCGGATTGTTTTGGCATAACAAAAGAACGTGTGCGTCAAATTGAGGCGAGAGCTTTGCAAAAGGTGAGGGTTGCTCTTGCCATCAAAGGGACAACACTCAATCAAATGATCTGAACAGGCGTCCAATATCTAGACGCTCGTTCCATTTAGAACAAAGTGTTTCGCCAACAACTCACTGTCGATGCCAATTTGGGAATATTTGAAGCCGTTGCGATCCAAGAGATTTGGTGCTGATCATGCACCGAGCTGCAACCAGCTAGGACTCAATGTATAAACAACTGTTAGTCCTCTGTCCTACGTTTTCAGTCCTCTGCTCTACCGACTGAGCTACCAGGCCAAGACTTGTGATTATATAGGATCAATCACTCTTGCCTGACGGGTAAGGCGGGGTTGGGGATTCGGTTAGGGTGGATTTGTTACTTTGTCCTTTAAAAGGACAGTTCGAGAAGTGTGCGTCCAGCCCTGGAATTGGCTAAGGTAAAAAAATTGGCCTAAACATATCGCTTTTTAATTTGATATTAGAAAAGTTCACTCCATCCTACAAAAACAATAAAGAAATTGCTGTGTGCTGCCTGTAGGGGTTTTATGAAGCTCGGTTGAGCTGTTAATTAGCTTGAATTTCTTGCCAAACTGGCTATAAAGATGCTCTGCGTCATAGCGAACAACATCTAAACCACTACATTTTTCAGGTCCCTCGGGTCCAAAGGTTGACATGATGACATGGCCGCCATGTTTTACTGAACGCATCACCTGTTCTACATATCTTGCTCGTTGTGCCTCTTCAGTCAAGAAGTGAAAAACTGCTCTGTCATGCCACACATCAAAGTAATTTTGGGGTAAGGTAGCTTGGGTAATGTCAGCGCAATACCAATGAACTTTATCGGCTTGCTTCCCTATGCGGCTACTAGCAACATCAATTGCTTTTGGGGATATATCTAGAACGCTGATGTCTCTGTAGCCCTCAGCCAAAAGGTCGTCGACTAAAGTAGATTCTCCACCACCGATATCAATAATTGCGGCATCTTTATTTAAGGTTGCCTGATGAATGAGATTTAAAGATGTTTCAAGGTGAGGGGCATACCAACTTACCGTTTCAGGCGCTTTGGTGTCATAGACATTGTCCCAATGAGACTTGTTACTCATAGCGATTATTGTCCAGTCTTAATGGTTGATTTGAACTTATCAAACTCAGGTCTCACGCTTTGATTAAATAACTTTCCTTGCTTCTTTTGTTTTAGCGTTCCCTCAAGCTCCAGAATGTCCGCAATGATTTGATAGCTCACCATACCATTGTGAGCACCACCACTGGCCGCAACATTCTGTCCGTTAAACCATACCGATGGAGCAGGCGTTAGTGGTGGAACTGCCGTTTGAGGAAGGATTAGGATAGGTAATCGGTACGCATTGGCAATCTCAGCGGCAATTTGAACATTGGTATTACATCTGGTTCCGGGAGGATCTTGATTAATGAATACCAAGGCTTTTTGACCATTAATCTCTAGCGGAACAGGGCTGATAGCAAAAACGCTCAATGAGAACAAAGCGATAATCATACCCAAGACTCTTTTAAGCATTTACACCCTCACTTATATTCAATAAAATCATTGAATGATTATGCCTAAACAAAAATCCACTTTCAAGCAAAAACTATTCGAACAATTTGCCAAACTCGGAAAAGCCCTTGGTTCGGAGGTACGTCTAGAGCTCATTGAACTCATTATTCAATGCCCTACGGCCGTTGAAGACCTTGCTAAAAAGGTTAAGCTGCCAATTGCCAATGTGTCACAGCACCTTCAAGTACTCAAGCAAGTGGGTCTTGTGAGCACGAATAGGCAAGGCAAGTCCATCGTCTATGAAATTGCGGACTCTGACGTGATTGACCTATTTTTAAAGCTACAAGGTGTTGGGCAGCGCCACATGGAAGAAGTCGATAGTCTCGTCAATAAGTACCTCACCTCGCGCGATAGCTTAGAAGGTATGCCAGTCAATCAAGTACTTAAATTAGCTAAGCGTGGAGAGATCACGCTCTTAGATGTTCGGCCAAGCGAAGAATATGCCCATTCACATTTGGCAGGCGCAATCAACATTACTCTTGAAGAACTGGAAGAACGCCTAGGCGAGTTTCCGAAATCAAAAATGATTGTGGCGTACTGTCGAGGCACATACTGCGTTCTCTCATACGAAGCTGTTAAACGTTTAAGGGAGAAAGGCTTTAAGGCCGTGCGGGCTGAGGATGGTATTCCCAACTGGCTCAATATGAATCTGAAACTAGCCAAACAAGACGAGTAGTGATTGTTCCGTCTTAATCGCCTTATTCAAACGCCACAATCCGTTTTTAAAGCGGCGATTGTTTTCTCTCTAGCTCTACATCTTTGCTTTCTTTTTTTATGGTTTCCTTTAAAAGCAAAATCGTTAAAAAAGACTAACGACGATATCGTTGTAATTAAACTAAATGAGCCAGAGGAAATTGAAAAGCCTGTCAAGATTCCGTCAAAAGAATCACCAATACCGAATGCTCTAGGAAGCCAAGAAGCACCTCCAGCTCCAACAGCAGAAGAATGGGCTTTCGCATCCCAATACACTCTCAAAAATAGCAAGGGCTACAGACATGCGTGGGGCAAACAAGTTCGAAGCATGATGGGTACAGCTGTTGAGGGCCCAGATCAAGGACAGGTGAGATTCCGAATTGAGATCGCTCCAAATGGCAGTATTACTTCCGTAGAAACACTTTGGAAGACCTCTGATCAGGCTGAAGCTCTCGCTCGTAAAGCCATTTACTCCATGCCGCCTCCACCACCAACACCAACCGGTAAAACGCTCGTTTTTGAAAAGACGATTTCATTTGCTCCGTTTGCCAATGACGACACCCCTTTTTACGGCGATGATTGCCTACCCGATCCCCCATCTTTTTCAAATCCATTTGCTTGGGACGGTAAGTCACCGCAAGAGATTAAGCTAAGCAAGCCTACTGAAAAACTGGGCCCCGAAGCACTAGCAGAGTGCCTTAAGCAATTACCACGGGATTCCATTGAATCAATCACTGCGCACAATCAAAGACAGCTAGACCAGTGGAGATCAAAAAGTTTGGATCAAACTAAATAGGGGAGTTGTCCTTTAAAAGGACATTTTGTAACACACCCGATTTTTGCTGTACTTAGATACTTGAAATTGCGGTGGAATTTCCGTTAAAACGGATCAGCAGTCCTATGCTCTACCGATCAGGCCTCGAGACAGTTAACTTGCTATGTGCAACCAGCTACTCTTGCTTTTTAGTGACATCAATGCCGAGTGCTTTTAACTTGCGGTAGAGATGGGTTCGCTCAAGGCCTGTGAACTCTGAAATACGGGTCATGCTGCCGCCCGTGACAATCATTTGGTATTCAAAATAGGCTTTTTCAAAGAGATCGCGTGACTCTCGAAGTGGTAGGGTGTAATAACTTTTTGCAATTCCATTAATGTATTCGTCAGAATTGGCAGTTTTGGGCAAATCAATTGATTGTGGTGAAGCTTGGGGTTCTAAATCATCTGATTTTTTCAGGGGGGCACGCTCTAGAGCCTTACTGACTGTTTTCAAGAGCTTCTGGAGCGCAATAGGTTTTTCCAGAAAATTAAGGGCACCAATCCGGGTTGCCTCAACCGCCGTATCAATGGTTGCATGGCCAGACATCATAACCACTGGCATGGTAAGCAAGTTATCGCGAGCCCACTCTTTTAATAACGTAATGCCGTCGGTGTCAGGCATCCAAATGTCGAGGAGCACCAAATCGGGTTCCATTTGCTCTCGCACTGCCCGGGCCTGATTAGCACTTTCAGCCGGGTATACCGTGTGCCCCTCTTCGGTCAAAATCTCATGCAAAAGCTCACGAATACCCATCTCATCGTCGACAACCAATATGCTTGCCATGGCTAGGCTACCTCTCTAGCTAGCTTTACAAACAAAATCGATACTTGTGCACCCAATACGTCATCTCCCTGTTTGCGATTGCGGATCTCAATTTTCGCACCATGATCATCAATAATTTTTTTCACGACCGCCAATCCCAATCCAGTTCCTTTTGCCTTGGTTGTTATATAAGGCTCAAAAGCTCTAGCTAGTATCTTAGCCTGAAAACCAGGCCCACTATCAGAGATGGTCATACGCACCGCAGATCTATTTTGATCGGCATCCTGAATTTGTACAAGCTCTGTTGTGATCTCGATGAACTGCTCTCGACGATTGGTTTCTAAACTTGCATCTTGGGCATTTTGCAAGAGATTATGAATCACTTGTCTTAATTGGGTTGGGTCACCCATGACCCGCGGACATCTGGGATCTAAGCGAACCCCAATGTTGCTGCCCTCGTACAAACCCATCACTTCTTGAATCAAGGTATTCAGATCAAGGCTTCCCAAAGTTGGGCTGGGGGTCTTGGCGAAATCCCGAAACTCATTGACCATTTGCTTCATGGCTTGTACCTGACCAATAATGGTGTTGGTGCTGCGCTCTATCATCTCATCCTGATCGGGGCTTAATTTTCCAACGAGTTTTTGTTGCAGGCGTTCTGCTGATAACTGTATCGGGGTCAGCGGATTCTTAATCTCATGCGCCAACCGCCTAGCGACCTCACTCCAGGCAATCGAGCGCTGCGCTGCAATGACATCGCTAATATCATCAAACACAATCATCTTTAGACTAGGGGAAAGCTGGGTTCCCCTAACAAATAAGGTTGAGCCCAGGTCGTTCTCGTATTCATTGACAGGATTTACTTGAATTTGCTTTTGCCACACCGGCTCAGCCTTATTAGCTTCCCCCGTTTTAGCCGAAGTAATTAAATTTTGGGTTGCAAAGCCCTCGCGGACTGTACTATCAAACTCCACAAGCTCGGCAACCGAGCCAAGGGGCTTACCAGTGATTGGCAATAGATCCCGTCCTAATATTTTTGCTGCTCCAGGATTGCTCGATGCTAAGTTGAAATTGTTATCAAAGATGCAAACGCCGGCCGTTAGATTGCCTAGCACAGTCTCCAAAAACGACTTCGATTCTTGGAGAGAATCGCGTGCATCGGACAACTGCTTGGTCATGACATTGAATTGACGGGTCAGCATGCCCAACTCATCGCCCGTATCAAGTTCGGGCTTGGGACTTAGGTCGCCCTGTGCCACCGCCTGAGTACCGCGCAAGAGCATCAGTAATGGTTGCGCCAATTGGCGGCCCAAGAGAAGTGCCAACGTCACCGCAACAAATAGGGCAAAAAAGAGGGTGAGTGTCAGTGTGCCGATATACATCTTGCGCAGGCCAACGCGGCCAAGCGCCTTCTCTTGATACTCACTGTACGCAGACTCGACCGCATAAATATTTTTGGCCAATGGTTCAGGAATAAATCGTACTAGCTGCAAGAAGTACTTGTCGTCAACATACCGCGATGAGCCGGTCTTGGTTGAAACGGCTTTTTGACGAACGATTGGTACGATTGCACGCACTCGATATCCAGGTTGGCCCTTAGTAAGCTCAATTTCGTCGAGGAAGGTGATGCCGTTTTTCTTAAAGGCCTCATCTACAACTTCGGTGCTGGGCGCTGGAAAAAATTGTTTAGGCCTAGATTCTGTACTAAGAATCAAGGTGCGCTGCATATTAAATAAGCTCACCTCCTGAATCCCAAATTGATTGCGTATTTTGGCAATCATGCTCCCCACTTGTTCGGAACTCGTACCCGGGGGGACCTGAACCACCTGCTCCGCAATAAACTTCCCCTCCGCCAGAATCTCTTCTTGTGCAATCCGTAGGGTTACGCGACCCAACTCCAAGCCTGAGTTCAAGGCAGCCTCTACCTTCACGTCAAACCAGGTTTCAATACTTTTTGAGACGAACTGCCAAGACACGCTATACAAGATGATGCCGGGCACCACGCCAACTAAGGCAAAAATCATGGCGAGCTTGGCAATTAGGCGCGTACCAAAACGGCCTTTCCGCCAACGAATACTAATAACCACCACCAAAATAATGATCGTGAGCAAAAGCAAGATGCCCACCACAATATTGGCAGCATACAACCAAATGAAGTATTGATCAAAGAACTCGGTATTGGATGTGGCGGTTGATAAGAGTAGCAGCAAAATCAATGCAATCAGGCCACTTAATAATGTGACCAGCGGTAAAGCTCTGCGCTTAATAAAGTCTTTATTATTTAGACCGAATACGGGGCTCATTATTTGCGCCCCGTCACAGCAGTCATCGATGCGTTAAATGGAAATCGTAACCACTCCCCGCTTAAAGACCAGTCTCTACTATTGAGTGCATCCACCTGAAATGGCTTGGGTAGCTTGCCAAGATCTAAGGTCATTCGCAAGGCGGCCTCGTATTGTTTATCGGCGTCGATTGCTGTTAACTCAATAACGCTCCAGCCGCCAATCGTGCCAGCAATGCGCAAGGCTTCGGCCAACGAGTTCGCACTAAATGCTAGTCCGCCAGCGGTGATTCGGTATTGATTGATGAGCGGCTGATGCGATATCCGCACTTGACGCTGAGCATTGATTGCTTTTTCATCAAACCAATACCAACGACTGCGAGTTAACTCAAACTGAACCAGAAAATGAAGCGTTACCCCCTTTTTCAGGGCATTTTCGAGACCAGGCGGTAGTTCAATTCCAAAATTGGCATTTAATAGCCAAGCGCCCTCAACCTTTTCTAACTCTGCCTGCTTTACCTTGATCACTTGTGCTTGGGCAGCGCTGGTCATGCATACCGCAATGAGGCAAGCCAATCCCCACAAGGAATGTCGTAAGAAGGTGGTCATGGTTGATGCTTTTTTAATAAGCCATAAAAAAATCCATCGTGATACTCGCTCGGCAACAGCTGGCCTGGCGCCTCTAATCGTAAAGCATTCGAACGGTCTTTCACAAACTGGGTGATTTGCTCTTCACCCTCCTCTGGGAAAATGGAGCAGGTTAGGTAAAGCAATAGACCGCCGTTCTTTAGCATCGTCCAAGCATTCTCAAGAATAGCTCGTTGAGTCTCCACCAAACGTGCGATATCTTGAGGCTTCCTTAAAAAGACAATGTCGGGATGGCGCCGGACAATACCTGAGGCAGAACAGGGAACGTCCAAAAGGATCTTGTCAAACAAATGACCATCCCACCAATCCTGCTGACTGGCGTCGCCCACAATCACTTGGGTGTAGCTATTTATAAGTTGAAGTCGTGTAAGCGTATTCCCTATTTTCTTTACGCGCTCAGCATCAATCTCAAGCGCAATCAATTCAGCGGGCTCGGCAGATATTGTCTCTAGAAGATGAGCGGTCTTTCCTCCAGGAGCAGCGCACGCATCTAACAGTCGTTCAGCTTTTTGTGGGCTCAATAGCTTGGGAGCGAGCTGTGCACCAGCATCTTGAACCGATACTGCGCCTTGCATGAACTCAGGTAACTGTGAAACGGGTAGCGGTGCATCAATGATCAATGCGCTCTCCAATGGAACACCAGCGATTTCAGAAATTGTTCGGTAGGCAATGCCCGAACTTTCCAACTTTGCACCATATTCAGCACGGGTATTCATCATTTGATTAACCCGTAAGGTGAGCGGGGGCGGCGTTTGTTGGCAACGGCAAATACTTTCCCACCGATCTGGGTATGCCACCTGTATGCGCCTTAACCACCAATCTGGATATGGGAGTCCAAACCGACTCTTCGAGTTCATTTGATTTTGTGACGCTGTGGCTAGCTTTCGCAATACGGCGTTAATTAAGCCCTGGGCATGCTTTGTCTTAGGCGACATCCCTGCTGCCTTCACAGCCTCATTCACGATGGTTGGAATGGAGTATTGATTTTGGCCGCGCCCCTGATTCTGGATGAGCATTGCCGCAACCGTCAGGAGCGTATCAAGCTCCTTGCTTGGCTTCTTACTTAAATGCTCTGAGACGAGCGCTTGAGCGTGAGTCCAATCACGCAAGCTCGCATAGGTCAAACTCTGGATTGCGGGCCGCTCTACTTCATTAAATGCATCGAACAGCGTACTTAGGGATCGCCCCTCGTGCACAACTTGCATCAAGACTTTTTTGGTCCCAAGTAATAGCTGAGCCAAGGGGGCGCTGCGTTTTGCAACCCCATCATGATTGGGGGTCTTAGGCAGGATAGCTTCCTGTTCGTGCCATTTCCATTAGGCGATAGACTCGATCTTCGGTCGCTGGATGGGTCGAGAATAATTGCGAGATTCCAGAGGCGGTAAGCGGGTTCATGATCATCATTTGTGCAGTTTCTGGATGGTGCTCTACCGCATTAAACGGAATGCCTTTCGCATAGCGATGAATTTTTTCTAGGGCTGACGCGAGCGCCTCTGGGTCTTGGGCAATCTCGGCACCGCCCCGATCTGCTTCATATTCTCGGGCGCGCGAGATGCTCATCTGAATTAATCCAGCTGCCATTGGGGCCAAAAAGGCGACCAGGAGCCCAGCAATTGGATTGCCAGAGCGACCGTCCGATTGCCTATTTCCAAATAAAAGCGCCATATTTGCAATCGCTGAAATAGCGCCTGCCATCGTTGCAGCAATGGTTGATATCAAAATATCGCGATGTTTTACATGCGCCAACTCATGCGCCATGACACCCCGCAACTCGCGATTCGACAATACGCGCATGATGCCAGTGGTAGCAGCAACCGCAGCATGCTCGGGATTGCGGCCCGTTGCAAATGCATTGGGTGAATCCTCATGGATTAAATACACTTTGGGCATTGGCAGTTGAGCTTGCGCTGCCAACTCTTGGATCATGGCATAAAACTGAGGTGCCGAATGTTCATCAACCTCTTGGGCATTGGTCATGCGCAACACCAACTGATCGGAATACCAGTAACTAAAGAAATTCATGGCCAAAGCAAAGAGTAGGGCGATGATTACGCCCTCCCGCCCGCCAAGCATGCCACCAATCACAATAAATAAGGCGGTGATTGCAGCCATCAAGATCGCTGTTTTAACTAAATTAAACATCGCTCTATCTCCATTTTTTCAACCAATCAAGTTTGAAAATCCTCGTAAATCATCTTATGAAAAACATTGCATCTTGTCTTTGGGTCTTCCCAAAAACCACTGCCGCCCCGAGATCTTTTTGCCCCCAGCATTTTGAAGCTCAAGAACCTCGACGAGGTGATCCCCACACTGCACCAAAACGCCCTGTTCACCTTCGCCCAAAATTGTTCCGGGCCTTACATCAGCAGTATTACTAATCACCTTCGGAATACGAGTAAACCAAACTTTCACAAGTTCACCCTCCAACTCTGTGCTTGCGCCAGGAGCTGGATTTAGCGCGCGTACCTTACGGTCAATAAGCTCGGCGGGATCAGCCCAATTCAGCCTTGCCTCTGATTTCAAAATCTTATGTGCATACGTCACCCCGTTAGGATCTTGCGAATGCAATGTTAATTTGGGGGTATCAGCAATTAATTTCAAGGCTTTAACAATTAACTCGCCCCCTAAATGCGCTAAACGATCGTGCAGAGTCTGGGCGGTCTCATCGTTTGTAATCAACAATGTCTCTTGCATTAAGACTGGTCCAGTATCGAGGCCAGGCTCCATTTCCATAATGGCCACCCCGGTCTTGGCATCGCCCGCCTCAATCGCCCGCTGAATCGGGGCTGCCCCACGCCAACGAGGTAATAGTGAGGCGTGGATATTAAAACAGCCCCTGCGACCTGAGCGCTTTGCCATTTCTAAAAATGCCTCGGGCAGAATAAGGCCGTAGGCAACTACGACGATCGCCTCAAAATCCATTTGGTCTAATGCGGCCAGAGTCTGTTTAGCTTCTTCTAAATGCTTAGGATCTTTATTGTGCAAATGAAGGCTTTGCGGTTGCAATACTGGAATATGGTTAGCCTTTGCAAGGCGCTTGACTGGACTTTCTTGCAACTGCAAACCACGACCCGCTGGGCGATCGGGTTGCGTTAGAGCAGCGACCACTTCGTGACCCGCAGCAAGGATCGCGGCTAATGCAGTAGCGGCAAAATCCGGGGTACCGGCAAAAATAATTTTCATGATGTCTCGCTTAGCGAAGACCAACCATTTCTTTTGCCCGCTTTTTGAGTTTTAATGAAATCCGACTCTGTTTTAGGGGTGACAAATACTCAACAAATACTTTGCCTTGCAAGTGGTCCATTTCGTGTTGCAAACAAACCGCCAACAAACCATCGGCCTCGAGCTCAAATGCCTTGCCATCTTGGTCTAAAGCTTTGACCTGAATTCTCTCAGGACGCTCGACCTCATCAAAAAATTCTGGGACGGATAGGCACCCCTCGCGCCATGATTTCTTTTCAGGGCTCGCCCAAACCACTTCGGGGTTGATAAATACCATTAACTGGTCACGCTCCTCAGACGTATCAATCACAATAATGCGCTCATGAATATCGACTTGGGTGGCAGCAAGCCCGATTCCTGGAGCCTCGTACATGGTTTGTGCCATATTCGCGACAATCGTTTGAATTCGCTCGTCCACGGCACTCACCGGCTTAGCAACTTTATGCAGCCGAGGGTCGGGATAATGAAGGATAGGTAAGACAGCCATATCCTAATTATCTTACAAACAAATCCGCTTGGCCCTCTAGTGCGGCTTTTTTACTCTCGCAACAATAGGGGGATGCATAAGCCATTCCCGTCGACAGCCGATCATCGAATTCAATCGGTTACACAAGACTCTCCGCATTACCCAAAGCGATTATTGGATCTGAGTGACCCGCCGAAAAGACTCTTTTATATTGGGAACATTAAATTGCTTACACAGCCCATGCTGGCGGTCGTGGGTGCGCGCAGGGCATCGTCCTCCGGGCTCCTACAGGCACAGTACTTTTCCGCCGCATTGGGGCTTGCGGGCTATCACATTGTTTCTGGCATGGCCTACGGAATTGATAGCGCCGCCCATCGAAGCATCTTAGGCCTTAACGCAGCCTGTAAAACCATTGCGGTTTGCGGCAGTGGGCTCGATCGCACTTACCCGCCCGAACACCACGAACTAGCAACCTGCATTGCGTTGCAGGGCTTACTAATCTCTGAATACCCACCTGGAACCAGCCCAAAAGGCTTTCACTTCCCAAGGCGCAATCGAATCATCGCTGCACTTTCTTTGGGCGTGGTGGTGATTGAGGCCGCGCAAAAATCTGGTTCCTTAATTACTGCCTATTTAGCAAGTTCACTAGGAAGGGAGGTTTTCGTTTTGCCCGGATCAATTACGTCACCACTTTTTGAGGGATCACACCAACTAATCCAACAGGGGGCGAAATTAGTGAGGGGACC
>JBEDHB010000022.1:0-12506 GCA_041174325.1 Pseudomonadota bacterium | reverse complement strand
GCATTAAATTCAATCATATCGCCTGGGGCAAATTCAGGAACCTCATCGGTATTCGCTAACAATACATCCATGCCTACCCACTGGATGAGCTCGGGCTTGTGCTCCCCAAATGCCTCTTGCGGGCTTAGAACAGCCGAGCGCTTTTCACCAACTTTCGCGCCTAATAAAACCTTTTCAAAACAGGGAGCAAATTGACCCGTACCCAATTGCATCGTCGCCGGCCGATCATCGAAGGTGTTGATGTAATCCTCCCCGCCCGGGAGGGTCAATCGATAGTTGATGGTCAAGAAAGAATCAGGGGAAACGGTAGGCTCGCTCATGCTGCCATTGTAGCGAGAGAGGCGCAAAATCACCCAATCTCCCAGTGGCCAAAAGCACAACAGCCCCGCGAGAAATTAATCCGCCAAGGCGCCGCCTCCCTATCTGACGCTGAGCTCTTAGCCATTTTTCTGCGTTCTGGCGTTAAAGGTAAAAGCGCTGTTTCATTAGCCCAAGATCTACTCAGTCAATTTGGAGGGATGCAAGGCCTCATGAATGCGCCGGTCTCGGATATTTACCGCTGCTATGGGATGGGTCCCTCAAAATGGGCTCAAATCAAGGCAGCCTATGAACTAGTCAAGCGCTGCCTTCATGAAAGCCTTTCTCAGCAAGCCATATTCTCATCCTCAACCCAAGTCAGGGAGTTTTTACAAACCAAAATTGCGAGACTGGAGCACGAGGTATTTCTTTGCCTTTACTTGGATAACAGCAATCGCTTAATCGAGTGCCAAGAGCTGTTTCGGGGATCGATTGATCAAACGGCCATTTACCCCAGAGAAATCATTAAAGAGTGTCTTAATCGCAATGCCAGTGGCCTGGTAATTGCCCACAACCACCCAGGTGGCAACCCTCTTCCCAGCCCAAATGATGAGACCATCACCCACGAACTGAGGCAAGCGCTTCACTGGGTCAATATTGCCCTCTTAGACCACTGCATTGTCGCAAAGCATGGTTTTTTCTCATTTGCCGATGCGGGCCTATTAGAAAAGCCATTAAATGAGAGTGTTTACTAACTTGTAAGGATGAGTTATCCGGAATTTTGTCCACACTCTAGCGCTAAAGTGCGGATGCCTGCTACAATCGTTGTTTTTCGTAATGAAGGAGTGTGTCATGGCAAAAGTTTGCCAAGTCACTGGGAAAAAGCCGATGGTCGGCAACAACGTTTCCCATGCAAATAACAAAACAAAGCGTCGCTTTTTGCCTAATTTGCAAAATCGCCGCTTCTGGGTTGAGTCTGAAAATCGTTGGGTTAGCTTGCGCTTAACCAACGCCGGACTTCGTTTAATCGACAAGAATGGGATTGATTCTGTTTTGGCAGATCTTCGTGCCCGTGGTCAAGTTTAAGGATTGAGTAATGGCTAAAGGCGCACGCGAGAAAATAAAGTTAGAGTCGACTGCTGGTACTGGTCATTTTTACACCACTACTAAAAACAAACGAACCAAGCCCGAGAAAATGGAGATCATGAAGTTCGATCCCAAAGCTCGTAAACATGTTGCTTATAAAGAAACCAAGATTAAGTAATTAGTCTTTACGTCATACTTAAAACCCGCTCATAAGCGGGTTTTTTATTAGGCCGGATTGGAGTAACGTCGAAGTCGAAGTGAGAACTCCCTAAGCGAGTGAGGGCCGGCTTCTTCGGCCCGATTGCACCATGAGCGCAGCTGGCCTAGCAATTGTTCACGAGTGGCATTGGAGCGACCCCAAATTGCATGCAACTCACGACGCATCTCAATCATCTTGCGCAATTGAGCGTTTGTTTTCATAAGCTCTTCGAGTTTTTCTTTCTCAAGCACTGTCAATTTGGCCTCATCCTTATAAAGCCAATCACGCGCATCCTTAAGGTGCGATGCAAATTCTTGCATGTGCTGGAACTCATTTGCAATGCACTGCTTAAGGGTTTTGCTGTAGCGCGCCATGATCTCATAGCGATTGGCAATAATAGCCTCTAAGGTTTTATCATCCGCAGGACGCACTTCAGAGAGAACGGGCTTAGGTGGAATCTTCTTCACCTTTGCTAAACCCAGAGAGCGTAAGGCGCAAATGTAAAGCCAACCAATATCAAACTCATACCACTTGTTCGATAACTTGGCGCTCGTCGCATACGTATGGTGATTGTTATGAAGCTCTTCTCCCCCAATCAAAATGCCCCAAGGCACAATATTGGTTGAAGCATCTTCACAGTCGTAGTTGCGATATCCCCAGTAGTGACCGATTCCATTGATCACACCGGCAGCAGTAATGGGGATCCAGAGCATTTGCACTGCCCAGACGGTTGCCCCAATTGCACCAAATAAAAATAAATCAATGATGAGCATCAGGCCAACGCCTTGCCATGTAAAACGCGAGTAGAGTTTATGCTCAATCCAATCATCTGGTGTTCCGTGACCAAATTTTTCTAGCGTCTCTTTCTTCGCTGCCTCTACCTTATAGAGTTCAGCGCCACGCAAGAGCACGGTATCGATTCCCAAAACTTGCGGGCTATGTGGATCTTCAACAGACTCGCACTTCGCATGATGTTTACGGTGAACCGATGCCCATTCTTTAGTCACCATACCTGTAGTGAGCCACAACCAGAATCGGAAGAAATGGGATGGAATAGCATGAAGATCGAGTGCCCGGTGCGCCTGGCAACGATGTAAAAAAATCGTAACACTGGCAATCGTAATGTGGGTCATGATCAGGGTAAAGATCACGATCTGCCACCAGGCCCAGTCTAAATAACCGTGGGCCAACCACTGAATCAATCCATCATGCAAACCAGAAATGGTGCTCATCTCCAAACAAATCTCCCTCATTAACTGCGATCATGCTTCTAACTTCTTATTTTAAGGCTTTCGCTGCATAATTGCCCCAAAAAATCCATCGGTTCCATGCCTCGAGGGTAAAAGTTGCCACCATGGCTTGTCATTGCTCGTGCCGATCGGAATTCCATCATGTAAAAAATGATGTCCTAAAGCCTCCTTGGCCGATAAAAGCACAAAGTCGGGGTGTTTTTCTAGGAAAAGGTTTACAAGCTCTTGATTTTCTTGATCTAAAAGGCTACAGGTGGCATACACCAAGCGACCCCCTGGTTTAACTAGACGAGCCGCTGACTCCAAAATAGAGAGTTGGGTGGGGGCTAATTTGGCGATCTCAGCAGGGGTCTGACGCCACTTCAGGTCCGGATTGCGTCGCAAGGTACCCAACCCGCTGCAAGGGGCATCCACCAATACCCGGTCAATTTTTCCAGCGAGACGCTTAATTCTGGGGTCTTTCTCACTATCAATCCACATGGGATGAACATTGGACAGGCCGCTGCGCGCGAGACGTGGTTTTAAGTTGGCTAAACGCCTCTCCGACGTATCAAACGCATACAAACGTCCGGTATTGCGCATCATGGCGCCCAAGGCCAGAGTCTTGCCGCCGGCCCCGGCACAAAAATCAACCACCATTTCTCCACGCTTGGGGTCAAGCAAGTGACACAAAATTTGACTACCCTCATCCTGGACTTCAAACAAACCGTCCTTCATCCAACTCGAACTTTGTAAGGCAGGTTTTCCAAAAATACGGATTCCTTCTTCAGAGTAAGGAGTGGGATGCGCCTCAAACCGATTCGCGCTTTGATTCATTTGCATCAGTAATTGATCACGTGAGGTCTTTAACGTGTTCGCGCGTAAATCCAACGGTGCAGGCTTCATGAGAGACTCGGCCAAACGACCACCCTCTTCCTCACCAAACGACTGCACCATCGTGTTCCAAAGCCATTCTGGCAAATTATGTTTTACCAATCGTGCCAGCGCATCGCGATCGACTTGACCAAAACGACTCAGCCATTCGTACTCCTCTTTTTGTACGACAAAGGCCAAATCAGCGAGTGCACTCTCTTGCCGATTTGCAGTCCCCAGCCCCCCTTCAGATAAGGCTGAAACGAGGCCTAGCAAAGCTAAGCGGCGGGCTAAGGAGCCGGATCCACTGGCTGCAAATTGAGAAAACTCCTGCTTGCGCCGCAATACAGAAAACGCAGCCTCAGCAATTAAGGCGCGATCCCGATTGCCTAATTTGGGATGGGCCCGAAAGTAACGACTGACAACGCGATCGGCCGGTTGGTCAAATTGCAATAACTCGGGAAGTAGTTGTTCGAGATGAAAAACATGCTGCGGTAGCGCTTTTGCATGCGAGTAATTTTTTTGTCCTTGTGGATTAATCAGTACAGGCGCTTTGGCATCCTTGCTTTTTGCATAGCGCTTTTCTTTAGAAATCCGCTTTGAAGCAGTAGAGGGGGATCGCGTCATGAAGTCGCCGTTCTTATGGAAAAGGAATGTACTGTAACTCAGGTGGGTCAACAATCACTCGATTACCTGCAATTTCTAAACGCCCCTGAATAAACCACTCAACCGCCAATGGATAGATTTGATGCTCAGTCTTTAAAACCCGCGCGGCAAGCTCACTTGGAGTATCAGCGGCTAGAACAGGAACCTCGCTCTGGCAAATAATGGGACCCTCATCCACCCCCCCTGTGCTAACAAAATGGACAGTAGCACCATGCACCCGATCCCCCGCTTCCAAGGCCTGTTCATGAGTATGCAAACCAGGGAAGCGTGGCAATAACGAGGGATGGATGTTCAGCATGCGCCCCTCATAATGCTCAATAAACCCCGGGGTTAGGATTCTCATGAACCCAGCCAAAACAACAAGATCTGCGCCAAAAGCATCAATTTGTTGCATCAATGCCTCATCAAAGGCCTCCCGGCTTGGATAGCTCCGGTGATTAATCACCGCGGTGGGAATGCCAACCGACTTTGCAAACTCAAGTCCCTTGGCCTCCGGCTGATTTGCAATTAAGCCCGTAAATCGCACATCCCATGATTTTTCTTTTGCGGCCTTGTAAATTGCCTCGAAATTAGAGCCGCGCCCTGAAATTAAAGAAACGATTGAATGCATGACCAACAATATAATTCAAGGCTAGCCTGAAAGCGAACTGTGAAGGTATTTCGAAGACTTAAGCCCGCCTCGACCCAAGCGCCATGCGCCCTAACCATTGGTAACTTTGATGGTGTGCATCGCGGCCACCAAGCATTGCTCCAAGAGTTGGTGGAGGGTGCATGCACTCGTCATTTGAGCCCTTGCGTACTGACCTTCGAGCCCCACCCCCGAGAATTTTTTTCACCGCACGATGCACCGCCCCGAATTCAGAACCTACGCGACAAGTTAATGGCCTTAGGGCAATGTGCAGTCGATACCATTGCAATTGAAGAATTTAATCAAGCCTTCTCCCAATTAACTCCCTCCGAGTTTGTACAAAACATCTTGATTGAAAAACTTAATACCAAATGGATACTCATTGGTGATGATTTCTGTTACGGCGCCAAACGCGCTGGTAATTTTGATAGCCTAGTGGTCGCCGGAAAGCAGTTTGGTTTTGAAGTTAGTCGTATCCCAAGCATTCTCGAGAGCAAAGAGCGAATCTCGTCTTCACTCCTAAGACAGGCCCTTGAGCAGGGTGACATGAAGCGCGCCGAGCAACTACTCGGTCGCCCCTTTTCAATTTCGGGTCACGTGTTGCATGGAAAGCAACTGGGGCGCACGCTCGGATTCCCCACCTTAAATTTAGCGGTTTGCACGCGTCATCCGAATGCCAAACCGGTAACAAGCGGTATTTTTGTTAGTCAAGTACATGGCTTGGGCGACAAGCCATTACCTGCCGTCTCGAGCTTAGGGATCCGACCTTCCGTCGAGAGCACTGGCCAGGTTCTTTTGGAAACCCACATCTTTGATTTCAACCAATCCGTCTATGGGCAAGTGGTTTGCGTAGAATTACTAGCTCGACTGCATGAAGAACGAAAATATTCTGATCTAACCACTCTACAAGCTGCTATTCAAGATGATGCCCAGAAGGCTCGTCAATACTTTCTAAAGAAAAATTCGTATGTCTGATAAATCCCCAAACTACCCGGTCAATTTGCTTGAGACCAGCTTTCCCATGCGTGGTGATTTACCCAAGCGAGAACCCAAATGGGTGGAAGAGTGGCAACGCAATAAGGTCTATGAGGCGATTCGCAAGGCTCATGCCGGGCAGCCAAGTTTTATCTTGCACGATGGTCCTCCTTACGCCAATGGTGATATTCATATTGGTCATGCGGTCAATAAAATCCTGAAAGATATGATCGTCAAGTCCCGCTGGCTGATGGGGTTTGATGCCGTCTTTGTACCAGGCTGGGATTGCCATGGTATGCCCATTGAGATTCAGATTGAAAAACAATTTGGCAAAAACTTGCCCACCGCAGAAGTGCAAGCCAAAGCCCGTGAATATGCGCAAGCCCAAGTTGCCAAACAAAAGAAGGATTTTCAGCGCTTAGGAGTTCTTGGTGAATGGGATCAGCCCTACCTCACCATGGATTTTCAAAATGAGGCGGATGAGATTCGTGCGCTTGGTGAGATCTGGAAAAAGGGGTATGTCTTTCGTGGATTAAAACCGGTGAACTGGTGCTTTGATTGTGGCTCAGCATTAGCTGAAGCCGAGGTCGAGTACCAAGATAAAACGGATCCGGCTGTTGACGTTGGATTTGCATTTGATATCAACCAGAATGCAAAGCTTGCTAATGCATTCGGTCTCAAAGAGCTGCCTAAGAAACCAGGTATGGCCGTGATTTGGACCACAACCCCATGGACCTTGCCGGCCAATCAAGCCCTAAATGTCCACCCGGATCTTGAGTATGCACTGGTTGAAACTGACCAGCGCTTGCTATTACTAGCTAAAGATCGCGTTAAGGACTGTTTGGAGCAATATGGTCTGGAGGGACGCGTTCTCGCAAGTTGTAAAGGTAAGGCGCTGGAGGGTATTTCCTTTTGGCATCCGTTGGCCAATTTAGACGCTGGATACAAACGCTTAGCTCCAATTTACTGCGCTGATTACGTCACGCTTGATACCGGAACGGGCCTAGTGCATTGTGCCCCAGCCTATGGTGAAGATGACTTCAAGTCCTGCAAGGCTCATGGCTTAGCTGATCAAGACATCATCAATCCGGTCATGGGCGATGGTGTGTATGCCTCCTCCCTACCACTCTTTGCCGGTCAGCACATTTGGAAAGCTAATCCAAACATTGCGAAAGCGCTTGATGAAGCCGGCAGCCTTTTGAAGAATCAGTCCTATACGCACTCCTACATGCATTGCTGGCGACACAAGACTCCGATCGTCTACCGTGCGACCTCCCAATGGTTTGCCAGCATGGATAAAAAACCGGCTGGCGAGAACGCCTCGTTACGCGAAACCGCTTTAGCAGGGGTTGAGAGTACGCATTTCTATCCGGCCTGGGGTAAGCAACGCTTACACAGCATGATTGCCAACCGCCCCGATTGGACCCTTTCCCGCCAACGGCAATGGGGTGTACCTATGGCTTTCTTGATTCATAAGGAAACGGGCGAACCCCACCCCCGCACCCCAGAACTGCTTGAGCAAGTGGCTCAGTTGGTTGAAAAAAATGGGATTGAAGCTTGGCAGAATCTAACGGTTGAAGGTTTGATTGGCGATGAGGCGAGCGATTATGAGAAAAATCGTGACACGCTTGATGTGTGGTTTGACTCAGGCACGACCCATTGGCATGTCATGCGCGGCTCGCATCGCAACGCACTGTATCGCCAGGAATCGGAAAGTTCGGATGGTCGCTGGGCCGATCTTTATTTAGAGGGCTCTGATCAACATCGCGGTTGGTTTCATTCGTCACTCTTAACTGGCGCCATGCTCGATGGCAAGCCCCCGTATCGCGCCCTCTTAACCCATGGGTTTACGGTGGATGGTCAAGGTCGCAAGATGAGTAAGTCGGTTGGTAATGTGATTGCGCCTCAAGAAGTGGCTGATAAACTAGGTGCTGAAATTATTCGTCTCTGGGTTGCTTCGACTGACTACTCGGGAGAAATGTCGATCTCCGATGAGATTTTGAAGCGGGTTGTAGAAAGCTATCGACGCATTCGCAATACCCTACGTTTTCTCTTAGCAAACCTCGCAGATTTTGATCCACAAACGCATCATTTGCCCGTTTCGGATTGGCTGGAGATTGATCGCTATAGCGTTGCACTCGCTGCCAATCTACAAAACACGATTGAAGCGCACTACCAAAATTATGAATTTCATCCAGCGGTCTCGAAAATGTTGGCGTTTTGTTCTGAAGATTTAGGTGGCTTCTATTTAGATATTCTGAAAGATCGTCTCTACACAATGCCTGCGAATTCGGTGGGTCGGCGCTCTGCTCAAAATGCCTTATTCCACATTAGCCAACACTTGCTGAAGTGGCTCTCGCCCTTCCTCAGCTTCACCGCTGAAGAGGCTTGGAAATGCTACCCACACTTTGCCAAGTCAACCGACAGCGTATCGATCTTCACCGAAGAATTTGGATCCTTTCCTGAAATTAAGGACGCTCAATCCTTACTCGCTAAATGGCAGCGCATTCGTGAGATCCGCTCTGACATTACGAAAGCCATCGAGCTCGAACGTGAAGCTGGGAAGATTGGATCTTCCTTGCAAGCTGAGTTGCTGATCCAAGTCAATGCGGCTGATTTTGAGGTGCTGCAATCGATTGCTTCGGATCTGCGCTTTGTAACGATTACCTCAAAAGCGGAGGTTGAACGATCTGCCGATGGCAACATTCAGATCACAGTCAAGCCAAGCGCCTACCAAAAATGCGCGCGTTGCTGGCATCACACATCTGACGTCGGATCCCATCCAAACCATCCTGATTTATGTGGGCGCTGTATTAGTAATCTCGATGGCGCTGGTGAAATTCGTCAGTTTGCATAGACATGGTCAAGGCATCCTCCCAAGAGAGCTCAAGCAAATGGTATTTACTGCTAGCCCTTGCGGTATTGATTGCCGATCAAATCACCAAGTGGTGGGCTCAAATGAGTCTGCCGATGGCTCAGCCAATTAAGGTCACTGATTTTCTGAACTGGTTCTTAATTTATAACCCGGGTGCTGCCTTCTCTTTCCTGTCTCAGGCAGGTGGTTGGCAACGCTGGTTTTTTACCGTGATTGGGATTATTGCTGCCATTGTGATTATCTGGCTTTTGCAAAAAAATACGCACGATCGTCCGTTTTGTCTTGCCCTTTCCCTGATTCTTGGTGGAGCCATCGGGAATGTTCTAGACCGCTTGCTGTATGGCGCTGTGGTTGACTTTATTGATGTGCACTATGATGGATGGCACTGGCCAGCCTTCAATATTGCCGATAGCGCGATCTCAATTGGTGCTACATTAATTGTTATCAACGAAATACGACGGGCCATTAAAGACCGCCCCTAGAATCAAATCGATTTGGAACCCGTGCATGGCCTCGTTAGCGAACAAAAAAATTGTCCTGGGAATCTCTGGCGGAATTGCAGCGTATAAATCAGCTGAATTAGTCCGCGCCCTGATTCAAGAGGGGGCCGAGGTTCAGGTCGTGATGTCAGAATCCGCCATGCAATTCATTACGCCCGTCACCATGCAAGCGCTTAGCGGCAAACCAGTCTTTAGTAGTCAATGGGATTCACGCATTACCAATAATATGGCGCACATTGAACTATCCCGTCAGGCCGATGCGATTTTGATTGCCCCTGCTAGTGCAGACCTGATGGCAAAACTATCGCTTGGTTTGGCTGATGATCTACTAACGACCATGTGCTTGGCGCGCGATTGCCCTCTTTTGATTGCGCCCGCCATGAATCTGCAAATGTGGGCCCATCCGGCCACCCAACGCAGCCTCAAGCGACTTCAGGGCGATGGCGTCACAGTCCTTGGCCCAGGTAGTGGTGACCAGGCCTGTGGTGAGGTTGGCATGGGCCGGATGCTAGAGCCCTCTGAGTTATGTGCGCAACTGGTTGCGTTTTTTCAGCCACAGGTTTTAAGGGGGAAACGGGTACTCATTACGGCTGGTCCAACATTTGAGGCCATCGACCCAGTCCGCGGCATTACGAATCTGAGTTCCGGAAAAATGGGATTTGCGATTGCTCAAGCCGCTGTGGAAGCGGGTGCAGAAGTTCATCTGATCGCTGGGCCTTGTGATCTTCGGACTCCGTTGGAGAGTACCGGACGAATTAAGCGTACGAATGTGACAAGTGGCGAAGAGATGCATCGCGCCACTCTCGCCTCTGCAAATTGTGATGTATTTTTTGCGGTTGCTGCCGTTGCTGACTGGACGATTGCCAATCGCGCTCCACAGAAGATTAAGCGCCAAGAGCAGTCTGGGCTTCATTTAGAGTTTCGTTCGAACCCCGATATCTTGCTTGATATGGCTAAATTAGCCAAGCGCAAATCAAAGCCTTTTTGTGTCGGCTTTGCTGCTGAAACCGATCGCTTAGGTAAACACTCCAAAGAGAAGCGCATTCGCAAGGGCATTCCAATGATTGTGGGAAATATTGGCCCCACTACCTTTGGTCTCGATACCAATGAAATCCTCGTGGTGGACGACAAAGGCAGTAAGAATCTAGGGCGCGCCAATAAATTAGAACTGGCTAGAAAGCTCATTGCAATCGTTGGCGCCCGCTTACCTTAAATAGGAATTCAATCGTGCAAGTTCTTCAAGTCAAAATCCTCGATGAGCGGATGCGCTCTCAGATGCCAAGCTATGGCACCCCAGGAAGTGCTGGATTGGATTTGCGTGCTTGCATTGATCAGGCCATCGAGCTAGCGCCTGGCCAAACCGAACTGATTCCGACGGGCCTCGCGATTTACATCGAAGACCCCCGTTACGCTGCGATGATCCTGCCGCGCTCAGGACTTGGTCATAAACACGGAATTGTATTAGGTAACCTCGTCGGTTTAATTGATTCAGATTACCAAGGTCAACTGATGGTAAGTGCTTGGAACCGAGGCTCGACTTTGTTTCGGTTAGAACCGATGGAGCGTTTAGCCCAGCTCGTGATTGTTCCAGTGCTTCTAGTGGAACTCAAAGTGGTTACTGAGTTTGAG
This sequence comes from Pseudomonadota bacterium, assembly GCA_041174325.1. Classification (GTDB taxonomy): domain Bacteria; phylum Pseudomonadota; class Gammaproteobacteria; order Burkholderiales; family Burkholderiaceae; genus Polynucleobacter. The sequence goes on along the minus strand of JBEDHB010000022.1, from coordinate 1,549 downwards.
AGCAGCACCCGGGGTACGGGTGGCTTTGGTAGCACTGGACGCAGATAACTCCACGTCCAGCGACTTCTCTAGATTTCTTCGACTGGCTCGATGTTCGCCTTACTTGATTTGCTCGGCGGCTGATTCGAGGATTGAATATCAAGTTTCACCTTGCCATCATCATCGATATCCACTACCACCGATCCACCATGGGCTAAGCGTCCAAAGAGTAACTCATCAGCCAAGGCTTTACGTACCGTATCCTGAATAATTCGCTGCATCGGTCGCGCGCCCATTAGTGGATCAAAGCCATGCTTGGCCAAATAGGAGCGCAACGCAGGGCTGAAGACCGCATCGACCTTTTTCTCATGCAATTGCTCTTCGAGCTGCATGAGGAACTTATCCACCACCCGCATAATGATGGACTCATCCAAGGCCTTAAACGAGACAATCGCATCCAAGCGGTTTCTGAACTCGGGGGTGAAGAACTTCTTAATATCAGCCATTTCATCACCCTGCTCACGTGCATTGGTAAAGCCCATGGTCGACTTTTGCATCGCTTCCGCACCCGCATTGGTAGTCATGATGATGATGACATTACGAAAATCGGTCTTGCGTCCGTTGTTATCGGTTAAGGTGCCATGATCCATGACCTGCAAGAGGATATTGAAAATATCCGGATGCGCCTTCTCAATTTCGTCGAGCAATAAAACACAATGTGGCTTTTTCGAAACCGCCTCAGTTAAAAGTCCGCCCTGATCAAAGCCAACATAGCCAGGAGGCGCTCCAATCAAACGACTGACGGCATGACGCTCCATGTATTCCGACATGTCAAAGCGCAGGAGCTCAATACCCATGATGAAGGCCAACTGCTTCGCAACTTCAGTCTTACCGACTCCGGTGGGACCTGAAAACAGGAAGGAGCCGATCGGTCGATCGACCTTACCCAAGCCAGCACGGGTCATCTTGATGGCACTCGCAAGGGCCTCAATCGCAGGGTCTTGGCCAAAGACGACGCTCTTAATATCGCGATCCAAGGTTTGTAATTTACTGCGATCATCCACCGACACCGATTGCGGTGGGATGCGCGCGATCTTCGCCACAATTTCTTCAATCTCTTGACGATTGATGGTTTTCTTCTGCTTTGATTTAGGCAAGATGCGTTGGGCAGCACCTGCTTCATCAATCACATCGATGGCCTTATCCGGCAAATGGCGATCATTGATGTACCGCGAAGACAACTCAGCAGCAGCTATCAGAGCGGCAGCCGCGTACTTGACCCCGTGATGCTCCTCAAAGCGTGACTTCAAGCCACGCAGAATCTGCACGGTTTGATCCACGGTCGGCTCCACCACATCGACTTTTTGGAAACGCCGCGATAGGGCTGCGTCCTTTTCAAAGATGCCACGATATTCGGTGAAGGTTGTTGCCCCAATGCATTTGAGCGTTCCGCTCGATAGTGCTGGCTTTAGCAGATTGCTCGCATCTAAGGTGCCACCAGAGGCAGCGCCCGCACCAATCAGGGTATGAATCTCGTCAATAAAGAGGACGCCATGCGGATTGTCTTTTA
>JBEDHB010000021.1:0-12587 GCA_041174325.1 Pseudomonadota bacterium | reverse complement strand
ATGGGCCTTGTGAACTCTACCCCCGAGTTCACTGAACAGCATTTGGTCATGAACGGTTGCTCCGAACTCATCGTTGAGGTGTTCGGCGAGATCGGCAAACATACACGCAGTGCGTTTGGGGTTGCGCAAATCCCCCTGGGGGCTTGCGTTGAAATTGAAATGATCGTCGAGATCTAAGTCAGTAGATTGGTGCTGTGGCCCTGCCCGTCAATCAGCAGGCTGCGCACCATTTTGTCTGGAAATAATCGCTGCACGGCTTGGCAATAGCGCTTGAGCTGCAGTTGATATTGAGAATAAAGAGGGTCGGTTTTATCGGGGATGCTGAGTTTGTAATCCAAGACAACAAGCTCGTTTTCAAACTCAACCAATCGATCAATCCGCATGCACCGCTCTTCATTTACGACATCAAGCTCATTCCAAGCATTGCGATAGATCGCGGGGTCAAAGAATTGGAGTAATTCGGGACTGTTGCAAACGGAGCAAACACGTTCGATCGTACGCTGGGCACTGGCTTCATCCATACCTAATCGATTTGCAAGTGATTGAGTATCTGGAATTGCTTCAGCCACTCGATATTCCTGAGGCGTAATCCGCTCAAGGACCCTATGAAACCACTCGCCCTCTTGCATGCGCCGCCGTTCATCGACACTCTGTGTCTCACGTGTTGAAGATGTGCTTGGTACGCCTTGCCAGGTCAAGACCAGATCAGAGTATTCAAAAGGGGCATCGCTTTGAGACGATGATTGGGGCTGGCTTGAATGGAGTTCGGCAGCAGACGCTTCGTCGAGTTCTGTAAAGACTGGGATTTGGCCTTCGCAAGCGCGCTCATACCAACTGTCTGGCACCAAACCGCCCTGCTGGCGATTTCGCGTGCTCTCTACGCCACTTAACCAAAGCCCCTGCTTAGCACGAGTCAGTGCCACATAGAAGAGATTCCAGTTCTCATGTAAGGCAATGTGTTTCTCTTGTGTGAGTAAATCCTCACGCGCCTTGGATAAACTGAGTTTGGTGAACATGGACAGATGATCTGGCGCTTGCCGATCGGGGTCCCAATCGAGCAATACTCCGCGCCCTGGGTTTGTGATCGCCGTATGGTTGCAATCGAGAATAATCACAAATGGAGCCTCCAGCCCTTTCGCCCCATGAATGGTCATTAAGCGAATCCGATGTTGGCGGTGAGTGAGTGACTGCGTGTCAAGATCAAAATCCCCATCTTCCAGATCATCGCCCTCATCTTCCAAGAGCAATTCGCCTCGCATCTCACCTTCATCGGGGGTCTCATCTTGATCGCCGCGCCGCATTTGTTTCAGTTGTGTCATAAATCGTCCCAAGCTGGGATAACGCCCACCATCGAGATTTAGGGCAAGCTCCAGAAAAGCATCCAAATTAGCTAAGACCTGATCCCGATCGCGTGCTTGGCACATGCTGGCGTATTTATAACGAATGTCTCCCGAAAAATACACGTGATCGAGTAGATCATGCACTGGTAAATGTTTGGCCAACTCCATCCATGCCATGAGTTGCTTTGCGATACTTAAAAAGACCTCGGCATAGGGGTGATCATCAGCGTGCGTCAGAGCCTCCCACCAATTGCGATAGCCACGATTACTTTGAACTAATTCTGAGAGTGTTTGCATCTGTGCTTCACTTAGACCATACAGGGGGCTGCGCAAGACCTGCGCAAGCGCAAGATCATGATTGGGGTTACTAAGGATCGCGAGCAATGCGATCAGGTCATCGACCTCAAGGGTCTCGAGTAAACCACCTAAGCGTGGGCTCTCAAACAATACATTGGCGTGCCGTAATGCTTCCTCGTACTCGGGCAAGTATTGTCGGCGCTTGACGAGAACCAAGAAATCGCCGGGGTGCGCTGGTCGCCAGACCTTGTGGCGCTGCCGGTGATCAGTGGGGTCCACTACTTCATCAAGCACCAAACGGGTACGCATCACCTCATGGATCAATTGCGCTAGGCGCTGCCCTTCCAGCAATCGTTGCTGTTTGGCACCGGTCTCACGGGTATCTATGCGAGGCATCGCCAAAGCGTTATCACGGGCATTGACCTGCGTCTCATCGATGATCGGAATTAATGGCAAACGATAAGCCTCGCCCCGAGCAAAGTTTGAGTGGTTGGGCGCGTCGGGAGCGCTCCAGAGAGTCGCCTGAACCTGAAATGGATAGGTGGCGGGGACTCGGTCGGTCGTGAAAATACGGTTCACCGCCTCCACAATCACAGGCGCATTGCGACGCGTGGTGTTTTGCTGCTCAAGGTGAGCCTGATCGTGCATTTGTAAAAAACGCGTAGCAGCTCCAAACAAACGAGGATCGGCACGACGAAAGCGATAAATGGATTGCTTGGGGTCGCCCACGATAAATACCTTGGGCTTATCCTGATCCTCGCCGTAGGCTGCAAGCCAGGATCGCAGAATTTGCCACTGCAAAGGATTGGTATCCTGAAACTCGTCAATCAAAATATGCCGATAACGTGCATCCAAGCGCGCTTGCCAATATGCCGCGACCTGTGGATTGGTAATCATTTGCGCCACACCAAGCTCTAGATCATCAAAGTCACGCACTCGCATGCGTTCCTTGGCACGCTCAATATGCTCAAGCATGGCAGTGCCAATCGTAAACCATGCCTGATTGAGTGCGAAAGCCTGCTGCTGAGCTTGCCATTCGATGAACTGCTCACACGCCATCGCCCAGGCTTGCCGAATCGCAATAAATCGATTGAGATCGTGGTTCTGCGCCTCTAAATACGATTGAATGGTTTTTGAGGCGCTGTCGTTATCTTTGCGATAGCTTGGGAGCTCATCACGCGTCATAAAAACGGGGATGAGTAAACCAATCGCCTCATCAAACTGTTCTTGCTTTAAGGCTTCAAGTGCCGCACTCAACTCTGTGAGGCCCTGCTGATCCCTTACCCCGCCATGAGACAACACATCGAATAGCATCGTGAGTTCATGGTGCGCTGTGCTCTCCTGAAGTTTAATGAGTAAGGGATTGGGTTGAGAAAGCTCTGCACAGCATCTGCGTAAGGCGTGGGTCACAGGTTCGCCGCGAGCCTCGCAGGCTTTTTGGAAAAATACCCATGCGCCCTTTTGCTGCACTAACCCATTAGCTCCCAACAAAAACTGATGGGCTTGTGCCGAGCCCAATTGATCGATCAAATACTCATAGTCCTGCAGAACCTCACTGGGAATCGACGCCCACCAATCTTCCAAGCATTCCTGTTGCAAGCGTTTGGCATCCTCGCGCAGGGTAAATCCGGACTGAGCTCCCATTGAGACCGGTGCTCCAGCAAGCAAGCGCCCAAACCATCCATGAAAGGTGTCAATCGAAACAGTATGGGGGTTGGATAACAAGCGCTGATAGAGCATGCGTGCGGACTGAAGATGCGTCTGCGCCGCTTCATCATCAAGTCCTCGCTCCACGAGCGCTTTGATGAGCTCTGGATCGCTCAAGGTGGTCCAGGATTGCAGGAGCTGATAGAGACGTTCGCGCATCTCTTGCGCAGCCTTGCGTGTAAAGGTCAGAGCCAAGATGGATCGAGGCGACTCACCAGTAAGCAAAATCCGAACTAAGCGTGCAACCAGCAGCCAGGTTTTCCCGCTGCCAGCGCATGCGGAGACCACGACCGAGCGTTGTGGATCACAGACAATCGAGATATTAAGTGCTTGCATGGTACTCACCACATCCCTTTGCGGCAAATACCGCGGGCATCGCAATAGCGACAGGTGCTCTCGGGTGCAAAGGCATGCATGGCGCCTCCAGACCAAACACTCCCCAAATCATTTTGCAACTGCGCATCAAGCTGCTGCATAGCGAGCGGGATTTCTGTGATCCCAACTGAGCGCTGGTCTGCACCTTTTTTCTTGAGGTTCATTTTCAGAGAAACCCAATCCAATTGATCAATCGGGCCTTGTGGGGATAAGGCTTTGGCATAAAGCAATAATTGGGGGTCATCCATGAGTTGTGTGCTGCGTTCGAACACCTTCTCACGGCTTTGATGCTTATAGTCTAGGATCGCCAGCGATGAGGTATTGGGCTTTTGATCTATCCGATCGGCGTAACCCTCAATCCGAATCGAATGCGTTTGCCCATACTCATCCCAGAAGCTGAACTCAAAGCCAAGCTTGCGTTCAGCATCATGAAAGTGCCAACCCTGTGACTCCCGCTCGAGTTGCCACTCTACGAAGCTAGGGATTTGTTTTTGCCAATCTCGCAAACTCCCTAAGACCCGCTGGTCACCCTCTAACAATCGACCAAAGCCTTGCTCAGAAGCACGCATGAGGTGCGTGATCATCCAATCTTTACGAAACGCCAGATCGTTCATGCGCTGCGCATTACGAGCCTCGGTACTTTTTAGTTCCTGGAAAAAGTTACGCAGAATCTGATGCAGGGTTTGACCAAGCGCCGATGCATCGAGCTCATCATCAAGGTCCTTGCGTTTTCGTAAACCCAGAAGGCTGCGAACATAGTATTGATAGGGGCAGGCGCGCAGTGCCCGATATGCACTTGGGCTCATTCGAGTTGGCATGGGTAGCCCATCCAGTCGGGTTGCTTGCGACATGATCATGGGTCTTCCCACGGCAGATCGTGCAAAACGATTGGACTCGCGCGTTGCGAGGTGTGGCAGATTGGCTTGCAATCGAACGATCCAGGGGGATGCACGTAGGGGCTCTCCACTTGCGCCTTCGCTTTGCCACAAGAGATCAATGTAAGAATAGGAAGAGAAGAGTTGCGATAGGTCCCTCGCCTGTTGACGGTATTGCCAGGCAATATCCGTGCCCCCGAGGGTCTGACATACAGTCTCTGAAAAGAATAATGGGGTCTCGCCATAACTCGGCAGTTGGCGCTCATCGCAGCCAACCATGACCACGGCATCAAAGCGGCGCAATCGGGTCGCACTGAGTGGCAAGATGGTCACGCGTGCGGATGCATCACTACCCTGCTCGCGGTAAACCTCTTCTTCGATTCGGGTCTTTAAAAAGACAATCCACTCAGCAAGGGGCATGCGCAGCGCAGGAAGCTGACCTTGCTCTAAGCCTAGCTTGTCGAGCATGGCGAGTAACTGCAAGCCAGCGGCATCTTGCTCAAATTGATGACGCATTCCAAAATAAGACAAATCATCGTGCAGTTGTCCGAGGGCTCTTGCACACTGTAGGTTTTGCATGTCGCGACCTTGCCAGACGCTGACCCGCTCACGGATTGACTGCAAGAGACGATGTAAGCGTGGATCGAACTCAGGGCTTGCTCCCGCTTCGATTGCCAAATAGAAACTCACCCACGAGGCTCTTGCCTGCTTGAGTAAGAACATACTCTCGAGTTCACTAATGAGTAATGCGATCTCTTCTGGAGTGGTGTCAAGCAATCCACTAATATCCAGAAACGGATTTTTGAGGAACTCCAGTAAGGTAGTGGCGCTTGGTCCTTGTGGTGGACAACGTAATAACTCAAGCCAGGCATGAAGCGCTGCTGCTGCCCGGGTGGTTGAGAGTTTCCAGCCCGTTTCATCTTCGATGGATAAACCAGGACCAAGGCGTGCCAATAAGGCGCGTGTGCGACGAGCCAATAAACGGTCTTGTGCCACCAAAGCAATCTGAGTGCGTCCTGCAAGTAGATGCCCTTCAATGCAATGCGTTGCCTCCCAGGCAAGGTCTTCAAACTGTTTTGCGCTCAAGCAGGTCATATGCTTGTTACTAAGAGCGGCACAATTGATTTGCAATTGCTCGTCCTGTGATGCATGAGCCTCCATGGTCTCAGGCCACAGGCCGACCTGGGTCCAATCCATCACAAAACGGTGCACTGGTATAAAAGCCTCACAATGGTCGAGAAACGCGTGGTGAGCACGTGCTTGCGCTTCGCTCTCCTCGACGGTCTCAATCCAGATCAATGGTCGACGCGTCTGTGGGTTGATCTTCCATTGATGCAGATGCGATACCAGTGCGATGTGCTGAGTAATAACAGGATCACGCACGGAACTGAGATAACGCCAGAATGCCAAGAGAACTGCGGATTCTTTGGTCACTAGCTCTTGGGCTAATCGTGGGTACGCATTGGCAACGGCCTGGGTTAACTGAATTTGCACCTGCTCGATACCCTGTTCGAGCTCCAATTGATCGATGTTCCAAGCCAGCTGAGGAACGACGCTTTGCGATAGGAGATCGCAGGCGCTCACGATGGCATTGGCTAAACTCCAGGCGCCCCCTTCCCCTTCGGCAGTAAACCACGCGCGCAGATTAGGATGGGTCTCAATCGAAGCGTATGTTTGCAAGACCCGTTCGGTATTCGACTGTGGTGGCGGCAGGCGCAATCCATCCGGAGCAAGAGCCAGCCAATCAGCCAAACTATGCACCTCTGGTAACAGTAATTTGTTTGAAGAGCGATTAGCCTCTAAAGCTAAGCGTAAGCTGAGATTTGGTCCAGCAGTAGGCAGAATTACCAATGGGCGCGCAGCGCTTGCCGCTGCAATTGCCCAGATTTGCTGAGCCATTTGCGTTAATGCATCTTGGTTCGGAATGATCGAATACGTTTGCATAGCAACGGGTTCACTAAGGGCTGGGGCGAAGTTTTGGCATGAATCGCAGCTTATTGATAATATAGGGTTTGGAATGACCGTTTGATAAGTTATTCCATCCATTTAAACCATAAGGAATTTTCATGAGTGCCGGCATTAAACAAGTAAGTGATGCATCGTTTGAACAAGATGTTCTCAAGTCCGACAAACCCGTTCTTCTCGACTTTTGGGCCGAATGGTGCGGTCCTTGCAAGATGATTGGGCCCATTTTGGAAGAGCTCTCGACCGAGTACGGCGATCGCATCCAAATTGCCAAGATGAACGTGGATGAGAACCAAGGCGTTCCAGCCCAGTTCAATATTCGGGGGATTCCGACGCTAATTTTGTTTAAAAATGGCACGGTCGCTGCTCAAAAAGTAGGCGCCCTCGCTAAATCCCAACTCACGGCATTCATCGATAGCAATCTGTAATTGAATCCGTTTTAGTATGGCTGGAGTCAGGCTCACCATTCGAGCTTGATCCAGTTCAGTCGAGATCAGTTGCAAAAATTCCTTGTTTTGTCATTTTTTAGTGTAGTATCTAACTTCAATGACGGTCTGTATCGGGCCCTCCCCAAACATTATCCCTATTTCAAGCGACTAATTCACTGTAACGTTTCTTTCTGTTGATCGTTTTTCTTGCCTGATCGGCACCCTCCAATTTTTATCTTATTTATCTCTAGTTTCATCGTAAGCACACATCATGCAATTAACTGAACTCAAAGTACTCCACGTTTCCCAACTCCTCGAAATGGCAGCTAGCCTCGAGATTGAAAATACCCAACGGATGCGCAAACAAGAACTCATGTTTGCCATTCTCAAAAAGCGGGCTAAGGCCGGTGAGCAAGTCTTTGGTGATGGCGTCTTGGAAGTATTGCCCGATGGATTTGGATTCTTGCGCTCCCCCGAGTCGTCGTACATGGCGTCTCCCGATGATATTTATATCTCCCCTGCGCAAATCCGTCGTTTTAACTTACACACGGGTGACGGCATTGAAGGTGAAGTACGCACCCCCAAGGAGGGTGAGCGCTACTTTGCCTTGGTCAAAGTTGACAAGATCAATGGCATGGCACCTGAGGATCTCAAAAATCGCATCATGTTTGAGAACCTCACGCCGCTTCACCCCAACCGTAATATTGCCCTCGAGCGCGATATCAAGGCCGAAGAGAACCTCACCGGTCGCATTATCGATATGATCTCGCCGATTGGTTTTGGTCAGCGCGGCTTAATCGTGGCATCCCCCAAGTCTGGTAAGACCGTGATAATGCAGCACGTCGCCCATGCGATCTCCCAAAACTATCCAGATGCCATCTTGATTGTTCTACTCGTCGATGAGCGTCCTGAAGAGGTGACTGAGATGCAACGCTCGGTTCGTGGCGAAGTGGTTGCCTCCACCTTTGATGAGCCGGCAGTCCGTCACGTTCAGGTTGCTGAAATGGTGATTGAGAAAGCCAAACGTCTCGTGGAAATGAAAAAAGATGTCATTATTTTGTTGGACTCGATTACCCGTCTAGCGCGTGCGTACAACACGGTGGTACCTTCCTCGGGCAAAGTGCTCTCCGGTGGTGTGGATGCCAATGCCTTGCAGCGCCCTAAGCGTTTCTTTGGTGCCGCTCGTAATATCGAAGAAGGTGGATCGCTCACGATTTTGGCCACTGCGCTGATTGAAACCGGAAGCCGCATGGACGATTTGATCTATGAAGAGTTCAAGGGCACTGGCAATATGGAAGTCCATTTAGAGCGTCGCCTGGCAGAACGTCGTGTCTACCCAGCCATTAACCTGAATAAGTCGGGTACCCGTCGCGAGGAACTCCTGGTTAAGCCAGAAAACCTCCAAAAAATCTGGGTCTTGCGTAAGCTGCTAGCCGATATGGACGAGATCGAGGCCATGAACTTCATCGTCGACAAACTCAAGTCCACTAAAAATAATGCGGAGTTCTTTGATCTCATGCGCCGAGGCGGCTAGAGATTAGAGCTTAAGCATTGATTTTGTGGCATAATCTCGCTTTTGCTGTATTAACCCCCTGGGCAAGTATTGTGGGATCACGTGTGACGCACAACGGCTACCCGCTCCAAGGATATTGATTATGAAACAAGGCATTCACCCCGATTACCGCGAAGTTGTGTTCGTAGATGTTTCGAACAATTTCAGCTTCAAGACCCGCTCCACCATCATCACCAAAGAGACGATTAAGTGGGAAGACGGGCAAGAGTACCCATTAGCAAAGATTGAGACCTCCTCAGAGTCGCATCCCTTCTTTACGGGCACCCAGAAAATCATTGATACCGCTGGTCGTGTTGAGAAGTTCCGTCAGAAGTTTGGTGGCAAAGCCGCTGCCAAGGCAACGGGCGATGGCGCTGTAAAGACCGCTGAGAAGCGCGCTGCTGCCGCAGAAGCGAAGAAGGCAGAGCCTGCTGCAAAGAAAGTAGCTAGCAAGAAAGCAAAGTAATCACTTTAGGTGGTTTGTATTACCGAAGGCAGCAAGCGCTGCCTTTGTTATTTCTGGGAATGTGGATAGTATTCAGGGATACGATGAACTAGTATGGTCAAACTGACTGCCGCTGCCACAGCATCCATTCCCCGGATTGTGATCTTTGTGCTCACAATCGTCTATGGGTTAGCTGGCCTATTTGGGCGCGATCCCTGGAAAAATGAAGACTCGATTGGTTTTGGTGTCATGTGGCACTTGCATACTGGCTCTTGGCAGGACTGGCTAATTCCATCACTATCCGGGCGCGAGCAACCCATGGGAGCACCACTGCCCTACTGGTTGGGTGCGAGCTTCATGGATTTGTTTGGCTTATGGATTGGCGACACCAATGCCGCGCGTCTTTACTCAGCACTGTGCTTCTTCGTGACCGCAATTGCCATTTGGTATGCCTGTTATCTATTGGGTCGTCGTAAAGAAGTACAACCTATGAGTTTTGCACTGGGTGGCCAACCCAATACCCGTGACTACGGAATGACCTTAGCCGATGGGGCCTTACTGATTTTCTTGGCATGCGTGGGTCTTGCTCAACGCACCCACGAGACCACGCCAATGATGGCGCAACTCATGGGGCTGTCAATTGTGATGTATGGCACGATTCGTGGCTTAGATAAACCCTGGCAAGGCGGTGCTTGGACTGGTCTTGGATTAGTCATTTTGGGTCTCTCGAGTAATTGGGCGTTGACCGCATTGATTGCGATAGCAACGGCACTTTCTGTTTTCTTCTGTCATGTGAAACTGCGATTTCGGTGGACACTGAGTTCACTCATCATTGCAATTGTGGGAATTGGTATTTGGCCCCTCTTATGGCAACTTTTTGCAGTTTCCCCTAACGCACAAGAATTTGCGCTTCAGGCATGGGCCCAAACACCACCGATGCATCGCTATATTGCTTGGAACTCCTTGCAATTTATGGGAGTGAACTTTTGGGCATACGCATGGCCGGTCTGGCCTCTCGCCTTGGTAGCCCTCGTGCATTGGGTTCGACATGAGGATGCAGGTGCTTGGCGTGCACCCCATTTATGCATTCCCTTAGGGTTACTGCTAGCCGGTCTTGTTTATATATTATTCCGAGTGGATGCCAATGAACATGATTTAATCATCCTCATCCCGCCAATGGCTATCTTGGCTGCCTTTAGTCTGCCTATTTTGCGTCGAAGCGTGATTAGCTTTATTGACTGGTTTGCGATGCTGAGCTTTACGATCATTGCGGTGGCGATTTGGCTCATTTGGTTTGCGAAGACCACGGGCTTTCCAGCTGCGACTGCCGATAATGTGGCTCGCTACATTCCAGGTTTTGAGGTTCAGTTTAGTTGGATCACCCTCCTCATCGCTCTTGGGATTACTGGTCTTTGGCTGTGGGTCGTGCAGTGGCGTACCTCACGTGCTCCCAAGGTCATTTGGCGCTGCTTGATTATCTCGGCATCCGGCACCACCCTGATGTGGGTATTGCTGATGACTCTGTGGTTACCCACCATCAACTACGCCAAGACCTATCGTTTTGTTGCTGAGCGTCTCGTGCAAGCCGCACCAGCAAATGCCACTTGCATTGATACCAGTAATTTAGGGGCAGCTCAATTGGCATCGTTTAGCTATTTCACGCGCTTACCCTTAGCTGATAATCCCGCCTGCCCATACGTTCTAACTCACAATGCCAGTGCGGCATCGGCATTTTCAGCACTTAACGACAAGAAGCTTAAACTTCTCTGGGAAGATCGACGTGCTGCCGATCGCGATGAGCGTTTACGCTTGTATGAAGTAATCCCTGAGTAAGACCACGCATGACATTTTTTCGGGTCTCGCGCTTACGAGACGATGTTCCTGAACTCCTGAAATTAGCTGGCCCCTTATTGGTTGGCCAACTTGCAGTGATTGCTTTTGGTGTGCTGGATACCGCCATGACAGCACGCTATTCCTCCGAGGATCTAGCGGCCCTCGCGATGGCGTCCGCGATTTATATCAGCATTTATGTCGGGCTCACCGGGGTAATTGCAGCCCTCACCCCCATTGCGGGGCAACTGTTTGGTGCTAAACGGTATGGCGAGATTGGTGAAGAAGTTCGTCAAGCGGGTTGGCTAGCACTTGGTTTAACGGTGCTTGGCACCTTAATCCTTTTGAATGCGGATCTCTTGCTGGGAATCTCACAGGTGGAGCAAGATCTTGAGAACAAGGCGCGTCTTTACTTAGAGATCTTGGCCCTGGGTTTACCTGCCAGTATGGGCATGCGAGTTTTGATGTCCTTTCATAATGCTGTGTCTAGACCCGGCATTATTACGCTTGTTCAATTAGTAGGTTTAGCCCTCAAGTTTCCGCTTAATGCCTTGTTTATTTATGGTGGCTTTGGTATTGAGGCAATGGGTGGCCCCGGCTGTGCGGTGGCTACGGTCATCATTAACTGGTTATGGTTTTTTGCCACCCTAATCATTGTCTTATCGGGCAAGTTTTATAAGCCGTTTCAACTATTTACGCAATTTAGCTGGCCAAATTGGCATCGGATCTGGACTCTCTTGCGCTTGGGTGCACCGATTGGCCTGAGTTACTTTATCGAAGTAACCTCATTTACCTTCATGTCATTGTTTATCGCACGCTTTGGCACCACCACACTTGCGGGTCATCAAATTGTCGCCAATCTCGGCACGGTCATTTATATGGTGCCGCTTGCGCTCTCAATTGCGACCATGACCTTGGTCTCCCAGTCGATTGGCGCAGGACGTCAGCAACGTGCTGAAGAAATTGGTTGGTCATCGGTGATCTTTACTAGTAGCTTATGCATTGTGATAGGCTTATTTGTCTGGGTGTTTCGCTTCCAGCTGCTTGAGCTTTACGACCCCACGCCGGATGTCAAATTATTAGCAGCACCCTTATTCTTGTTTATTTGCTTTTATCAATTAGTTGACTCTGTGCAAGTGGTTGCCGCCTTCATCCTACGAGCCTATCGCATTTCGTTTTTACCCATGCTGGTCTATGCGGGCTCGCTGTGGTTTGTTGGGCTTGGGGGCGGCTACCTATTAGGCTTTAATGTGCTCGGCAATACACCCCAGATCTTGCAGGGGGTCAATGGATTTTGGATTGCCAATAGTGTGAGTCTAGCCATTGCAGCTACTCTACTGCTATGGATTTTTAGAAAGACTGCAGCACACTACAAAAAGACAAATCCACCGGTCACGGTGTAAGGTTATTTTGCTTTGACCAATAGCATTCCAAGCTCTTTATAGAGCTTAATGGCTTTCTCGGTTGGAATTAATTTCTTGACCCTACCATCCCTGGGGCATGCATTAATCACAATCATTTTCTTTTCAATCAGAGATTTAAGGGCGGCATGTGAAGTTGCTGGCGAGGCAATCGACTTCATCTGAATCACATCTGAGACCGTCAAGCCATGCCCATCATGAAACGCGCTAGTGACCGTTCGCAAGATAATGCACTCGCGATGATTAAGCTTGTATTTGGCATGTATTTTGTCCCGACCACTTGCGAACTCAAAGTAATTGGCTAAAACGTCCAAATTCCCCCCCCCCCTCTTACCTGAGATCACTCATTGAG
>JBEDHB010000020.1:0-12636 GCA_041174325.1 Pseudomonadota bacterium | reverse complement strand
ACCACCACTAATTTCCCGATATCGGTTTGGATGGGAGTCCCACTAACTCCACCGCCACCCGTGGGTGGGGCTACGGTCGCATTTTGTGTACTCTCGCTGGGTTTGGTGGGCGCCGTTTCTGTTGGGGCGGGAGCCTTTTGTGCTGGAGTTGGGCTTGGTGCGGGAGCGACGGATTTCTCTGGTTTTTTGGGTTCAGCCTTGGGAGTAGGTTTGGGTGCCTCAACCGGCATCTTAGGCGCTGGGGGTGCGACCGGCTTTGCCGGTGCCTTAGGGGCTTCTGGTGCCACAAGGTTTGCCATGACGCGCTCGTCATTTTGATAATCCGGCGGCTTTGGACTTAAGCCAAATTGAAAGGGAATGATTAAGGATAAATGCGCCAGAATGACCAGTGCGATGATGATGCGCTCATCCCGTGAGAACGGGAGGTGCCAACGTGCGGTGCTTGCAGAGGCCATGCTCAAATCATCAATGATTGTTTGTGGATACTGCGGTGTGACAGGGGAGTTTGCAATAAACGCTCTGCCATGGCCTGTAATGTATCCCCATTCGCAGTGCTCAGCAAGTTTAATGAGACGTTCTTCGTCTCTTCAGAGAGGTCGTGCTGCTCTAGCTGCCGACCGAGCTGACGAACCACCGCATCGCTCGTGTCCACGATGGTGATCGATGCCCCAATTAGTTCCTTAATCTGATTTTTTAGAAAAGGGTAATGCGTGCAACCCAGAACTAGGGTATCTGCTTGTGCCTCGACAATACCCTTTAGATGTTTTTGTAACAGGGCGCGCATGGATGGAGATTCGATTTGCCCGCTTTCGATGAGGGGGACCAGGCCGGCACCCGCTTGTTTAATAAAGCGACAGTGACTCGGTAATGTAGCTAGGAGTGCATTGAACTTATCGCTATTGAGTGTTGCCTCGGTAGCAAGCACACCCACAACGCCATTCTGCGATTGCATGGCCGCTGGTTTAATGCCGGGCTCTACCCCAATAATAGGGATCTGAAGCTCAGCGCGGATTTGTGCAATTGCTTCTGCGGTTGCGGTATTGCAAGCCACCACAATCGCATCGCAACCTTGCTCGACCAGATAGCGACATAGGTGCAAACTGCGATTGGCAATCCAAGAGGACGTTTTTTCTCCATAAGGCGCATTGGCTGAATCGGCCAGGTAGATGTAATGATGCCGGGGTAATTGCTTGAGTGCCTCATCCAAAATGGATAGACCGCCAACCCCAGAATCAAATACACCGATGGTTGCCAACGTTGCTTACCAGTTTGATCGGTTAAGCAACGCTAACTGGAATCTTGCCAATTTTCATTTGCCACTCTTTGGGACCCGTTTCATGCATGGAGATGCCTTGAGAGTCAACTGCTACAGTGACTGGCATATCGACCACATCGAACTCGTAAATGGCCTCCATGCCTAAATCTTGAAATGCAACAACCTTCGCGTGCGCAATCGCCTTCGATACGAGATAAGCGGCGCCACCCACTGCCATCAAATATGCCGAGCGATGCTTTTTGATGGACTCAATCGCCACAGGTCCACGTTCTGCTTTACCAATCATCGCAATTAAGCCGGTTTGCCCTAGCATGGTCTCGGTAAATTTATCCATCCGAGTAGCGGTCGTTGGGCCTGCTGGACCAACTGCCTCACCGCGCACTGGATCGACGGGTCCCACATAATAAATCACACGATTTTTAAAACTCACTGGCAAAGTCTCGCCTTTGGCAAGCATGTCTGCAATGCGTTTATGGGCCGCATCGCGACCAGTTAAGATCTTGCCATTAAGCAATAGGGTCTGACCGGGTTTCCAGCTCGCCACCTCTTCTGGGGTGAGTGAATTGACATCAATCCGTTTGGATTGTTTGGTATCCGGCTGCCAGGAAACGGCGGGCCAGTCACTGAGTGAGGGAACATCAAAATGCGCAGGACCACTGCCATCGAGATGGAAGTGAATATGGCGGGTGGCTGCACAGTTCGGAATCATCGCTACTGGTAATGAGGCGGCATGCGTTGGGTAGTCCATGATCTTCACATCCAGAACCGTTGCGAGACCGCCAAGACCTTGGGCACCAATTCCTAATTGATTGACCTTTTCATAAATTTCAAGACGTAACTCGTCGATGCGATTCTTGGGGCCACGAGCAATTAGTTCTTGAATATCAATGGGCGCCATCAGTGACTCTTTAGCAAGCAGAGCCGCCTTCTCAGGCGTACCGCCAATTCCGATTCCAAGAATACCGGGGGGGCACCAGCCGGCACCCATGGTTGGAACGGTCTTCATTACCCAATCCACAATGGAGTCGGATGGATTAAGCATCACCATCTTCGCTTTGTTTTCAGAACCACCCCCTTTGGCTGCGCAAATCACTTCAAGATCATCGCCCGGCACGATCTCATAATGAATCACTGCAGGCGTGTTATCGCCCGAGTTTTTGCGCTTGCCCGCTGGGTCTAATAGCACCGAGCCACGCAAGGGGTTGTCGGGGTTCATGTAGGCGCGTCGTACGCCCTCATTGACCATATCGGCAACGCTCATGGTGGCACCACTCCAATTGATGTTCATGCCCACCTTCAGAAAGACCACCGCAATCCCCGTGTCCTGGCAGATCGGCCGCTTGCCCTCCGCGCACATTTTGCTATTGGTCAAAATTTGGGCAATCGCATCTTTAGCCGCCGGACCTTGTTCGAGTTCATAGGCTCGTCCCATGGCTTGAATGAAATCCCGAGGGTGGTAGTAGGAAATAAACTGAAAAGCTTCCGCAATGCTTTGAATCAGGTCTTCTTGGCGTATCGTAGGCATAAGAATATTTCAATAAGTGGAATGAAATTAGCATTTTAAGGGTTTGCCATAGGGCAAATCAGGACTTAATTCACTTATCGTCATATGAAACGATAGACCGATTGTTTGTTGTGTTGTCACTATAAGTTTTTAGAGAGGGTGTTACTCGTATGGAACCATTAATGCAAGAAAACCGGATTTTTAATCCACCCGCTGATTTTGTAAAAAATGCCGCCATTTCAGGCATGGATGCGTATAAAAAGCTATGCGCTGAGGCAGAAAAAGATTACGAGGGATTTTGGGGGCGCCTAGCTAAAGAAAACCTCTATTGGAAGCAGGTGTTCACAAAAGTACTGGATGAGTCTCAGGCACCTTTTTACAAATGGTTTGAGGATGGCACCACCAACGCCTCCTACAACTGCCTAGATCGTAATTTACAGAATGGGAATGCCAATAAAACCGCCATCATTTTTGAGTCAGATGACGGCAAAGTAACCAAAGTTACCTATCAAGAACTACATGATCGCGTTTGTCAATTGGCGAATGCCTTGCGCAAGAGCGGAATTAAAAAGGGCGATCGGGTCATCATCTATATGCCAATGTCGGTTGAGGGCGTGATTGCGATGCAAGCCTGTGCCCGTATTGGCGCAACCCATTCCGTTGTATTCGGAGGCTTCTCCGCAAAATCCTTGCAAGAGCGCATCATCGATGCGGGCGCAGTTGCTGTGATTACCGCCGATGAGCAAATGCGGGGCGGTAAAGCCTTGCCACTGAAGACGATTGTGGATGAGGCTTTGGCGCTTGGCGGTTGCGAGATTATTAAAAACGTCATCATTTATCAGCGCACGGGCGGCAATATTCCGTTTAAGGCGGGTCTTGACTCCTGGATGCATGAAATAACTGCGAGCGAAGCAAAAACCTGTGATCCAGAATGGGTGAGCGCTGAGCATCCTTTATTTATTTTGTACACCTCGGGTTCAACCGGTAAGCCAAAAGGTGTTCAACACTCGACCGGTGGCTATCTGTTGTGGGCCATCCTCACGATGAAGTGGACCTTTGATATTAAGCCTAGCGATATTTTCTGGTGTACGGCTGATATTGGTTGGGTCACCGGCCACTCCTACATTGCCTATGGCCCATTAGCAGCGGGTGGGACGCAAATCGTGTTTGAAGGTGTGCCCACTTTCCCGAACGCCGGTCGTTTTTGGGAGATGATTCAAAAACATAAAGCCACGATCTTCTATACCGCACCCACCGCGATTCGTTCCTTGATCAAAGCATCCAATACCGATCCGAGTGTGCACCCCAAAAATTACGATCTCAGTTCATTGCGTCTTTTGGGATCGGTGGGCGAGCCAATTAATCCAGAGGCATGGATGTGGTACTACGAGAACATTGGCGGCTCACGTTGCCCCATTGCAGATACATTCTGGCAAACCGAGACTGGTGGACACATGATTAGCCCGTTGCCAGGCGCAACCCCAATGGTTCCTGGCTCTTGTACCCTGCCATTACCCGGCATTATGGCCGCGATTGTGGATGAAACTGGTAACGACATGCCCAATGGGCAGGGTGGCATCTTAGTGGTGAAGCGTCCATGGCCGTCTATGATTCGTACGATTTGGGGTGATCCCGATCGCTTTGTGAAAGCGTATTTCCCGGACGAGTTCGGTCGCAAACTCTACTTAGCGGGCGATGGTGCGATTCGGAATAAAGATACGGGTTACTTCACCATTACAGGCCGTATCGATGACGTTCTGAACGTGTCGGGCCATCGCATGGGGACCATGGAAATTGAATCCACCTTGGTTGCCAATCCGCTGGTAGCAGAGGCTGCCGTTGTGGGCCGCCCTGATGACATGACCGGTGAAGCGATTTGTGCCTTCGTGGTTCTTAAGGGCAAACGCCCCGAAGGAGAAGAAGCCAAGAAGATTGCGACTGAGTTACGTAATTGGGTGGGTAAAGAGATTGGCCCGATTGCTAAACCGAAGGATGTGCGCTTTGGTGATAACTTGCCAAAGACCCGTTCTGGAAAGATCATGCGCAGACTGTTGCGCGTGATTGCCAAGGGAGAGGATATTACCCAGGACACCTCAACGCTTGAGAATCCAGCGATCTTGGAGCAATTAAAGAAGTCACTGTAAGCGTCACAAAAGCAACAGAAATCATTCATTACTCTTCGAACCGTATAATGAACGGTTTCGGAGAGGTGGATGAGCGGTTTAAGTCGCACGCCTGGAAAGCGTGTGTAGGTTAATAGCCTACCGCGGGTTCGAATCCCGCCCTCTCCGCCAAACGGCAATTACCGGCTTTAAATTGCGATCCAATTTTTAGCTTTCAGGTGATTCAGTTAAATTATCTGTATGCAACCTCATGTGAACAAAAATCGGCTCGGTGAAGAGATCAAAAAAATGCTGATCTTGTTCATTTATTTCTCAATTTGGTTCTGTGCACTGTCATTTCTAAGTTTCTCGGTTGAGCGTTTGCAAGGCTTTCCCTATATTCACATTAGCTTAGCGTTAGTGAAAGCATTGTTGTGCGCCAAATTCATGCTCATGGGCCAGATGCTCTATCCCATTGAGAGTCGGCGTGATAAACCGCTCATTGGGCAAATCCTGCCTCGCTCATTGGTTTATCTCGGTGTGGTGATTTTGTTAAGCGCACTCGAATCTGGGATGGAGGGCTGGGTTCATCACCGAGGATTTATTAGCTCTTTAGCTAATTTCGGAAATGATGACCCTATCCATATACTGGCACTCAGTTTGATCTATTGGTTAATTCTGTTGCCCTACCTTACATTTATGAGCTTGCAATCGGTCATCGGTGCGCCGGAGATGAAAAAGATTTTTTGGGGCTGATTGCAAATCCATGCGATTACCCAGTAATCGACCCCTCCGCATCACTTTAGCGTTCAGCGTGGTGCTGGCCATTTTGGCCAGTTTGTTTTGGATTGTTGGCGTTACCTGGGCGCCCTCATGGGTCAAAAAGCAAATTGAGGGGTATAGCCAGCAACTGGGCTATTCAGTTCAGATACATGCGATTACCGTCAAACCCTTCCGATTAACTGCGCAAGTGGAAGGCGTACGCCTTCAACAGATTCAAGGTAAGCAGCTGTTTGGCTTAGATGCCGGCCTGATTCGCTTGCACTGGAGCAAATTAATCACTGGGGAGTTGGGAGTTCGCGATCTAGAGCTCACGAATCCATCCATCTTGCTAGAGCGCGCACAGGGCGATGGATCTAAGTGGAACTGGATGCAACTCATTGAGACGATCAATGCGCAAAAACCACCATCATCTCCCACCAAATCAAAGGCAATCAAAGTTTCGGTCGATCGTTTGGCGATTCAAGGGGCGCGTCTTCAGTTTCGAGATGGGCGAACCAAGTTTGCGGATGATCTTGGACCATTTTCTCTAAATCTTAAGCACCTCAGTAATTATCGACAAGCGTCAGATGAGCCTGGTGTTGAGGGCTTGTATGAGCTCGATCTCGGTAAAGTCGATTTACTCATTCCATCGCTCAATAAGATGGTGGTGTTTGAGAAGGTTCAAGCCTCGGGAGGAATTAGCAGTCCAGAGCCTGATCAGCTTGAGGCTAAGTTAAACCTTAAACTAGATGCTGGTGTATTGGATTTCCTCTTTCATCTGGAGCCTAAGCAAAATACGATCAAGGTCGATGTGGCCATCGATAACCTGTCCATTACCCCAATCGTGACGTTGTTGCCAGCCAATAAACCTTTACAAACGAATTCTGGAGTGATGGCTGGCAAATTACAGTATCAAACTCGCCAAGGGCTTTGGTCAACTGTAGGAGAGCTAAGCCTTAAGAATATTGAAATCACAGAAGGTAAGCCCAGGCAGGCCTTCATGAAATGGCGGCAAGCCGATCTCAAGCAAATTGATCTTCGTAAATTAGCGAGTGGCAAAACATCACTCACAATTGATGAGGTCCTGTTTGATCAACCTGACTTTAAGTACGAGCTTGATGAGCAAGGATTCTCAAACATACGTCGGATGTTTGCTAAGCCAACCCCTGCCACAGGGTCGGAGCCACCGACAAGCACGGCAGAAGCAAAGCCATCGAATTTTGAGCTCGATATTAAAGCCATTAAATTACGAAATGGCATTGCGCACTTTACGGATTTGGCAGTGATTCCGCAGTTGCAAACCGATATTCGTAAGCTCAATGGCTCTTTACTCGGGGTTAGTAATGTTCCGGGTCGCTATGCTGCAATCGCTCTTGATGGATTGATTGCAGACCGTGGTAGCTTTCGTGCAAAAGGTCAGGCTGCTTTTGATGATCCGCGACGCAACCATGACGTGTTATTTGAATTTAAGAATGTCCCGCTAAAAGCAGCCAATTCGTATTTCATGAAATACGCTGGGTATGCCATTCAAGATGGGCGCCTGGATCTGATGCTGAACTACAAGGCGAAAGATGCGGAACTAGTTGGACAAAATCGTTTTGTGATTAAAGATATTGAGCTGGGCGAGGAGGCTCCTAATTTTCAGGGTCGGCGCTTACCATTGCGCTTAGCAATCGCATTATTAGAAGACTCGGATAACGTGATTGATATTTCATTGGGAATCAAGGGGAATGTTGATTCTCCTGAGTTCTCGGCGACCGGTCTCGTCTGGCAAGCGATTCGAACCGTTCTTACCAATATTGTCACAGCACCGTTTCGGGCGTTGGCATCACTATTAGGGCTCCAAAGTGATACGCCGATTCATGCGGTGTTGGGCGAGAGTTCCTATCTGCCGGTTGATCAAGAGAAGCTGGATAAATTGGCAGGGGTCTTAGCAAAACGCCCCCACGCCACAATTGAGTTTGTTGGCGCATATGATCCTACTGCGGACAAAGCGGCTCTCGCCAGGGCGCGTGCCGATCGCGCTATTTTGAATGCAGCCGGATTTAAATTAAGTCCTCAGGAACCGCTCCCAGTGCCCAGTCTTTCAGACCCTCGCGTTCAATCCGGAGTGAAATCTGCCTATGGGCAACAAGTCGGGCGGATTAAGTTGGCGCAGCGTTTGATTTCTCTGCCAGACAATGAGGCGCGCTATCAGCAACTCCGAAATGAGCTGATTCAAAGTTATGCGATTAGTGAAGCAGAGCTATTGCAATTGGCAAACGCTCGAGCTAATCGTGCAAAAGAGCTGATGGTTGCACAGCAGCCCAATTTAGCGGAACGCATTAATGTAGGGGCATCGAAAGCGGTTAGTGCTGATCAAGATGGTATTCCGCTTGGCGTTTCCCTTGGTAGTAAAAAATAACAAGATCAAAGCGTATCTATTTTTGAGTTAATTAGCCCCGTCTCATTTATTGCCGCTTGCACCATTGTTTTGGTAGCGTACTTTATTTTTGGTGTGACTGGATTTGGGTCATCCATTATTTCTGTACCAGTACTGGTATTGTTTTTTCCCCTTCAGGTCGTGGTGCCGATCATGGTGATCCTTGATCTGTGTGCGGCATTTTACTTGGGCACAAAGTCGTTCGATGCAGCTGATAAGAAAGAACTTGCCTGGATACTGCCTTTTAGTTTCATTGGAATGGTGATTGGTATCTCCTTGCTGTTAAAGGCCCCACCCGAGCCTTTGTTAATGACCTTGGGCGCCTTTGCAGCATTGAATGGCTTACGAGTTCTGACTAAGAAAAAATTTGCCCCCATGCGCACCATTTCACAGTATTGGTCCATTCCCTTTGGGATAGCCGGAGGGATTTTCACTGCATTGTTTGCCACGGGCGGACCTATCTATGCGTCTTATTTAGCTATGCGGTTTAACCAACCCAATACATTGCGCGCAACCATGGCCTTTGCCATTCTTATTTTTGTGTTCTTGCGCCTAATCTTTATGTTGGTAACAGGCCTGATATTGAACTGGGCGGTATTAGGTCTCGCATTATTTCTGGTGCCCTGCATGGTGATTGGTCTTTGGATTGGATCAAAAGCCCATCGGCATTTGAGCATTTACCACATGCAATTAGCGTATGGCAGTATCCTACTGTTTGCTGGGGCGGTACTAATAATCAAACAGCTCTTTTAGGTGATAGACTCAATTCATGAATATAAAAACTGTGATCACTGGATTAGCGCTTGCTAGCACTTTCCTCCTCTCAGCTTGCGGTACGGTACAGTCAGCTGCTCAAGCGGATTGCACAGCGGTGGGGCTGCAGGTTGGTACTCCAGACTTTGAGGCCTGTTTTAAAGCCCGCGTTCGGGAGAGGGAAATGGATTACAGCAATCAGCCACTTCCCACAAAATATTAAGTATTCAAAGCCGTTTTACTTACTCAATATACAAGGGATAACCCTTATTCTTGTTTTCTTGAGGGACATCAATGACTTGATTATTTTTTTGTCTTAAATTAAATTGTCCATATTAATTTATCATTAATTAAATAACATATATCATCTATCAATGAACGATCCCAAACCGGCTAAGGAAATAAAAGCAGTAGCTGTTGCTACCGCCGATGATTTACGCATCAGAATTAAACAAAAAAGTAAATTAAAAGGGCGACAAGCAGATGATGCATCGTTGGCTGAGGTTAAAAAACTCATCGGCGATGGCCCGTATCGGCGCGACTTACTGATTGAGAACTTGCATCTCATCAATGATGCATACCGTGCTCTACATGATCGTCATTTGGTTGCGCTTGCCAAATTGATGAACCTGCCAATGGCCGAGGTTTATGAGGTTGCTACTTTCTATCATCACTTTGAGGTGGTGCGTGGCAATGATCCAGTTGCCGATATTACGGTGCGGGTATGTGATGGATTGTCATGCGAGCTGGCTGGAGCTAAACAGTTATTGGAGCGCTTGCCAACGATTCTGGGCAATCCCAAGACTAAGGTCATTGCCGCTCCTTGCGTGGGTCGGTGTGAGCAAGCTCCGGTGGCAGTGGTGCATCAATACCCTGTATTGTTTGCCGATGCCGAGAAGGTATCGAAAGCTGTTAAAAATCGTCAACTGACTCATCCCAAGGCCAAGGATGACGCTCAATTTGAGCCCGCAGATTTTGCACAACAGGCGGTTAGCCCAGAACAAAAAGCCAACGAGGTATCACCTGCTTATGTGGGTTTTGAAGCGTATTGCGCAAAAGGCGGTTACGCTTTAGTGAAAGAGTTTGATAGCGGTAAACGCGATGTTGAGGCAATCATCAAAGCTATGGAAGACTCGGGTTTGCGCGGTCTTGGTGGGGCGGGATTTCCTGCAGGGCGCAAATGGCGGATTGTGAAAGACCAACCCGCTCCCAAGCTGATGGCAGTCAATATTGATGAAGGTGAGCCTGGCACATTTAAAGATCGGACCTATCTTGAGCGTGATCCTCATCGTTTCTTAGAAGGGTTGCTGATCGCAGCGCGCGTGGTTGGTATTGATGCTTGTTATATATATCTGCGTGATGAATATCATGGTTGCCGTGAGCTACTTGCCAGCGAGATTAAGAAACTACAAGCGAATCCTCCATTCAAGTTACCTCTGATTGAGCTGCGTCGGGGAGCTGGAGCGTATATTTGCGGTGAAGAGTCCGCCATGATCGAGAGTATTGAGGGTAAGCGGGGTGAGCCCAGAATGCGTCCCCCTTATATTGCACAAGTTGGTTTATTTGGTCGACCCACCCTTGAGCATAATTTTGAAACCTTATATTGGGTGCGCGACATCATTACGCGTGGACCGCAATGGTTTAGTTCCTATGGCCGCCATGATCGGAAAGGATTGCGCAGCTTTAGTGTGAGTGGTCGCGTGAAAAATCCTGGCGTGAAACTTGCACCGGCTGGCATCACAATTCAAGAATTGATCGATGAGTATTGCGGTGGTATGCAAGAAGGCCATACCTTCTATGGGTATTTGCCAGGAGGGGCATCTGGCGGTATCTTGCCAGCAACAATGAATACCATTCCGTTGGATTTTGATACCTTACAGCCATATGGTTGTTTTATTGGTTCTGCGGCCGTAATGATCTTCAGTCATCAAGACAAAGCGCGCGATGCAGCGCTGAACGTGATGCGCTTTTTTGAGCATGAGAGTTGTGGTCAGTGCACCCCATGTCGGGTTGGAACCAGCAAAGCCGCGCAATTGATGCAAGCAAACACTTGGGATCAGGCAACTCTGGAGGATTTGTCCACGGTGATGGTTGATGCCTCCATTTGTGGTCTTGGGCAAGCGGCACCAAACCCAATTCGTTGCATCCAAAAATATTTCCCCCACGAAATCGCATAACTGCTTAGATAGGGAGCTTAAGGCGTGAACGCACCAGTCAATCCGCAAGAACTAGCACTGCAAACCGTTGAGTTCAAACTCGATGGTAAGACGATCGTTGCCTATGATGGTGAGACCATCCTAAAAGCAGCTAAACGCCATGGCATTGATATTCCCCATTTGTGCTTTAAGGATGGTTATCGTCCCGACGGTAATTGCCGTGCATGCGTGGTTGAGATCAATGGCGAGCGTACCTTGGCACCCAGTTGCTGTCGCGCCGCGACTGCCGGCATGGAGGTAAAAGCCAATAGTGAGCGTGCCCTGAAGAGCCAAAAATTAGTGCTCGAGATGTTGCTCTCCGACATGCCCGATGAGGGCTATAAATGGGTCGGTGATAGTGACGCTGAACGTGAGCGTCAGCAGCATGGTGAGCTGAGTGAGTGGGCTAATCGCCTTGACGTAGCGGTTCGTCCTGAGCTCAAGGCCCTGCGTCGTCACCAACCGTCTGCTGATTTGTCACATCCCGCGATGGCAGTCAATTTGGACGCCTGTATTCAGTGCAACCGTTGCGTTCGCGCCTGCCGTGAAGAGCAGGTAAACGATGTGATTGGTTATGCCATGCGTGGCGCACACAGTGAAATCGTATTTGATTTGAATGATCCGATGGGCATCAGCACTTGCGTTGCTTGTGGCGAGTGCGTTCAAGCCTGCCCCACTGGCGCTTTAATGCCAAAAACCCAGATTGGTTCTCAAGCCGTCGATCGAAAGGTAGACTCGGTATGTCCATTTTGCGGAGTAGGTTGTCAAATTACTTACAACGTTAAAGACGAAAAAATTGTGAGCGTGGATGGCCGTGATGGCCCTGCGAATCACAGTCGCTTATGTGTTAAGGGTCGATTCGGATTTGATTATGTGCACAATGCCCAGCGCTTAACCAAACCATTGATTCGCAAACCCGGTGTGCCAAAGAATGAGCACTCGATTGAGTCTGCGGGTAAAAACCCTGAGGATTGGAGCGAAGTATTCCGTGAGGCGAGCTGGGAGGAAGCGCTTAATCTTGCGGCAGCTGGCTTAAAGGGGCTTCGGGATCAGTACGGCAAGAAATCCCTCGCCGGATTTGGTTCCGCTAAGGGCAGTAATGAAGAGGCCTACTTATTCCAGAAGCTAGTGCGCACGGGTTTTGGTAGTAACAACGTCGACCATTGCACCCGCTTGTGCCATGCATCCAGTGTCGCTGCTTTGCTAGAAGGCGTTGGTTCTGGGGCTGTGAGTAATCAGGTCAATGATATTGAACACTCAGGCCTAATTCTTGTGATTGGTTCTAACCCAACTGCCAATCACCCAGTGGCTGCGACTTGGATGAAAAATGCCGCCAAGAATGGTACCAAGATTGTCTTGGCAGATCCTCGCGTGACCGATATTGGCAAGCACGCTTGGCGCACCTTGCAGTTTAAGCCTGATACTGATGTGGCGATGCTCAATGCCATGATCTATACCGTGATTGAAGAAGGCTTGTGTGATCATAATTTTATTGAGCAGCGTGCCTCGAATTTTGAGGCCCTCAAAGAGAATGTAAAGGGTTACAGCCCTGAAGCGATGGCTCCCATTTGCGGAATTCCTGCAACAACGCTGCGCGAAGTGGCGCGAGAGTTTGCAAAATC
>JBEDHB010000019.1:0-12803 GCA_041174325.1 Pseudomonadota bacterium | reverse complement strand
GTGGTGATTGCCGCGGTTAGCGTGGTCTTCCCGTGGTCGACGTGACCAATGGTGCCTACGTTCACATGGGGTTTAGTCCGTTCAAATTTTTCTTTTGCCATTTTGGGTGCCTTGTATTTAGCTAATCAATGTTCAAAAATTACTTTGCTTTCGCTGCAATCACAGCCTCAGCGACGTTCTTCGGTGCTTCTGAATAATGCTTAAATTCCATGGTGTAAGTTGCACGACCTTGCGTTAATGAGCGCAAACCGGTTGCGTAGCCAAACATCTCTGCAAGCGGAACCTCAGCACGCACAATCTTACCGCCACCAGGAATATCATCCATGCCCTGCATGATGCCGCGACGAGACGATAAATCGCCCATCACGTTACCCATGAAGTCCTCGGGTGTTTCAACCTCTACTGCCATCATGGGCTCGAGCAGAACGGGGGTGGCTTTACGCATTCCATCCTTAAATGCCATCGAGGCAGCCATCTTAAACGCGTTCTCATTCGAGTCAACATCGTGATAAGAACCAAAGAATAGGGTTGCTTTTACGTCCACCACGGGGTAGCCAGCAAGCACGCCAGCATTTAATGTTTCAACGATGCCCTTTTCAACCGCAGGAATGTATTCGCGAGGAACCACGCCGCCTTTGATTGCGTCTACAAACTCAAAGCCCTTACCTGGGTCTTGTGGCTCGAGTTTTAATACTACGTGTCCATACTGACCACGGCCACCAGACTGTTTAACAAACTTGCCTTCGATTTCATCGCAAACCTTACGAATCGTTTCGCGATAGGCAACTTGTGGTTTGCCAACTGTTGCCTCAACACCAAATTCGCGCTTCATACGGTCAACAATAATCTCAAGATGCAACTCACCCATTCCTGAAATAATGGTTTGTCCAGATTCTTCATCCGTCTTCACGCGGAACGATGGATCTTCTTGTGCAAGACGATTGAGGGCTAAACCCATCTTTTCTTGGTCAGCTTTTGTCTTAGGCTCTACAGCCTGTGAAATCACGGGCTCTGGGAATACCATGCGCTCTAAGATCAAAATATTGTCTGGATCGCATAAGGTTTCGCCAGTAGTGGCTTCCTTTAAACCAACCGCTGCGGCGATGTCACCGGCTCGGACTTCTTTAATTTCCTCACGCTGATTAGCATGCATCTGCAATAGTCGGCCAATCCGTTCCTTCTTACCCTTGATTGGGTTGTAGATAGTGTCGCCAGAATTCACAACGCCGGAGTAAACCCGGAAGAAAATTAACTGTCCTACAAATGGATCAGTCATGATCTTGAATGCGAGTGCCGAGAACTTTTCATCATCACTAGCTTTGCGACTTGTTTCGCTGCCATCTTCCTTTTCACCTGTAACTGGAGGAATATCAACTGGTGATGGCAGGAAATCAATAACCGCATCCAGCATCGCTTGAACACCTTTGTTTTTGAAGGCGCTGCCACAAAGCATGGGCACAATTTCACCTGCGATAGTACGTTGACGCAGTGCTTTTTTAATATCTTCTTCGGTCAGAGTTTCGCCGCCAAGATATTTATCCATCATTTCCTCAGAACTCTCAGCCGCAGCCTCGAGCATTTTCTCACGCCACTCGTCAGCGGTTTCTTTCAATTCTGCAGGGATATCGCTGTATGTAAATTTAGTTCCCT
The DNA here is from genome assembly GCA_041174325.1 of Pseudomonadota bacterium. GTDB lineage: Bacteria > Pseudomonadota > Gammaproteobacteria > Burkholderiales > Burkholderiaceae > Polynucleobacter. The sequence goes on along the minus strand of JBEDHB010000019.1, from coordinate 11,153 downwards.
GAGAGGCATCATCCCAAACGATGGCTTTCATCTTGATCAAGTCAATCACGCCCTGGAAATTTTCCTCAGCACCAATTGGTATTTGGATCGGAATTGGGTTTGCCTTCAGGCGAGCCTTCATTTGATCGTAGACCTTAAAGAAATTCGCTCCGGTACGGTCCATTTTATTAACAAAGGCTAATCGAGGAACTCTGTATTTGTTTGCTTGACGCCAAACCGTTTCGGACTGAGGCTGAACACCGCCAACCGCACAGTAAACCATGCAAGCTCCGTCCAAGACGCGCATTGAGCGCTCTACTTCGATCGTGAAGTCAACGTGCCCAGGTGTATCGATGATATTAATGCGATGCTCAGGATAATTACCAGCCATGCCTTTCCAGAAGGCAGTCGTCGCAGCAGAGGTGATGGTAATTCCACGCTCTTGCTCTTGCTCCATCCAGTCCATCGTGGCAGCGCCATCATGAACTTCGCCAATTTTGTGATTTACGCCGGTATAAAACAACACGCGTTCTGTGGTAGTTGTTTTACCAGCATCAATGTGTGCAGAGATACCAATATTTCGATAGCGCTCAATGGGGGTTTTACGTGCCACTTTTTCCTCTTTCAGTTAGAGCGTTAGAAACGGAAATGCGAGAAGGCTTTGTTGGCTTCAGCCATACGATGAACCTCTTCACGCTTCTTCATTGCGCCGCCACGGCCTTCAGCAGCTTCTAATAATTCGTTCGCCAAACGCTGTGCCATGGATTTCTCACCGCGCTTCTTTGCAGCCTCTCGTAACCAACGCATTGCCAGAGCAGATCGACGCGATGGACGAACTTCAACGGGCACTTGATAGTTTGCACCACCAACTCGGCGGCTTTTAACCTCAACCATGGGTTTTACATTTCCCATTGCAGTCGAGAAAATCTCGAGAGGCTCTTTATTGGCTTTTTTCTCAATGTGTTCAAAGGCACCATAGACGATGCGCTCTGCAACGGACTTCTTGCCATCGAGCATTAAGACGTTCATGAACTTAGCAACTTCCACATTCCCAAATTTTGGGTCAGGAAGAATTTCCCGTTTCGGGACTTCGCGACGACGCGGCATAACAACTCCTATCTATTCAGTTAGGGAACATTCCCTTAGTTACTTAACAACTTTGCAAAAAAAGCGAAGTAACCACTTACTTGCCAAAATGGCCATTACTACAAGACTACTACCTCAAATTACGCTTTCTTAGCGCGCTTTGCACCATACTTGGAACGCGCTTGCTTACGGTCTTTAACGCCCTGTAAGTCAAGAGATCCGCGAACAATGTGATAACGCACACCAGGCAAATCCTTCACACGACCACCGCGTATCAAAACAACCGAGTGTTCTTGCAAGTTATGACCCTCGCCGCCAATGTATGAGATCACTTCAAAACCATTGGTCAAGCGCACCTTTGCGACTTTACGCAATGCCGAATTTGGCTTTTTTGGCGTCGTCGTGTAAACACGGGTGCAAACACCGCGGCGCTGGGGGCTATTCTGCAACGCTGGGCTTTTGCTCTTGATCACTAGTCGTGAGCGCGGCTTACGCAGCAGCTGATTAATTGTTGGCATAAATTTATACTCGCTTATTACTTTTATCTTTAAAATCAATAACCTATGAAATTAGCTAGCCATTCTCTTAAGTAATTGATTTTCTTATGAATCAGTAGAACTCAGCATTCTAGCTTGACCAGCCCTTCCCGTCAACTTCTGCGGTAAAGACTGGTCAATATGCTGAATCACCGCCCTTAACTTTGCTCGGCCTCACCTTCAGGCGTTGCAGCAGCCTCAACTTGCTCGGCTACAGCGCCGGCTTCCAAAGCCAAAGCCTCTTCAGCAGCGATCATCTGGGCACGATCGCGTTCAAACTGCTCTCGTACTTTTCTCGCACGACGATAAGCCAAACCTGTGCCGGCTGGAATCAGTCGACCAATAATGACGTTTTCCTTTAGACCTCTTAAAGTATCAACCTTACCCATAATGGCAGCTTCCGTTAATACACGAGTGGTCTCTTGGAAGGATGCCGCAGAAATAAAGCTGTCGGTTGACAAGGAAGCTTTCGTAATTCCGAGCAGAATGTTTTCAAATAGAGCAGGCTGTTTGCCTTCTGCTATCACACGATCATTCTCGTCGTAGAGTTTGGAACGTTCCACTTGCTCACCGGTGATGAAGTTGGTATCGCCAGGGTTGGTAATCTGAACACGACGCAACATCTGGCGCACAATAACCTCAATGTGCTTATCGTTGATCTTCACGCCCTGAAGTCGATAAACGTCCTGAACCTCATCAACGATGTAGATCGCCAACTCTTCAATTCCCTTGAGATGCAAAATATCATGCGGATCAGCTGGGCCTTCCACGATCATTTCGCCCTTGTTCACAACTTGGCCGTCATGAACTAAGACCTGCTTCTCTTTAGGAATGAGGAACTCGCTGCTTTCACCATCCATATCGGTAATCACCAAGCGCTGCTTACCCTTTGTTTCCTTACCAAAGGAAACGGTTCCAGTCACCTTGGCCAAAATAGCGGCGTCTTTGGGTGAACGCGCCTCGAAAAGCTCAGCAACTCGTGGCAAGCCACCAGTAATATCACGTGTCTTTTGTGACTCAATTGGAATACGCGCCAATACCTCACCAACTTCGATCTTCTGGCCATCTTTTACGGTAATCAAGGCACCGACTTGAAGACCGATCGTTACGGGATGATCGGTACCAGCAATCTTGGTTTGATTTCCCTGCTCATCGAGTAACTGGATTACAGGACGCAAACCTTTGCTGGCTGCTGAACGGCGCTTACCATCAATCACCACCAAGGTTGATAAGCCCGTGACTTCATCAACTTGCTTGGCAACCGTTACGCCCTCTTCAACATTCTCAAAACGCGCAATTCCTGCGTACTCTGAAATAATTGGGCGGGTCAATGGATCCCACGTAGCAATGCTGGTTCCAGCTTTTACACTCGCACCCTCTTTCACTAATAGAGTGGCCCCATATGGAATCTTATGACGCTCGCGCTCGCGACCATTGTCATCCAAGACCAAGGCCTCGCCTGAACGAGAAATCACGACTTGCTCGCCCTTGGCATTGGTTACAAATCGCATAGTGGAGGAAAACTTCAATGAACCGTTCGACTTCACCTCAACATTACTTGCAACCAATGCGCGCGATGCAGCTCCACCAATATGGAACGTACGCATCGTCAACTGGGTGCCAGGCTCGCCGATCGACTGAGCCGCGATCACGCCAACTGCTTCGCCCACGTTAACGAGGCCACCACGACCTAAGTCGCGTCCGTAGCACTTAGCGCATAGACCATAACGTGTCTCGCAGGTAAGAACTGTGCGCACCTTGACCTCGTCAATACCCAAGTCAACAATTTGATCAACATGATCTTCTTCGAGCAATGTATCGTGGGGAACGATGACATCTTGAGTATCCGGATGCAAGATATCCCCAATGCAAACGCGACCCAAAATACGATCACGCAAGGCCTCAATAATCTCACCACCCTCGACCAAAGCGCGCATGGTTACACCATTACTTGCGCCACAATCATCTTCAACCACAACCAGGTCTTGAGTCACATCGCATAAACGACGCGTCAAGTAACCCGAGTTCGCAGTCTTCAAAGCTGTATCGGCAAGACCCTTACGAGCACCGTGAGTTGAAATGAAATACTGCAATACATTCAAGCCCTCACGGAAGTTAGCCGTAATCGGTGTTTCGATAATTGAGCCATCGGGCTTCGCCATCAAGCCCCGCATACCAGCGAGCTGACGAATCTGCGCCGCCGAACCGCGCGCTCCAGAATCGGCCATCATATAAATGGAGTTGAAGGACTCCTGGCGCACTGACTTGCCGTTGCGATCCGTTACATCAACATGCGATAACTCATCCATCATCGCCTTGCCAACCTGATCACCAGCGGCACCCCAAATATCAACGACGTTGTTATAGCGCTCTTGATTGGTTACCAAGCCTGACATAAATTGCTTGTCATACTCTTTCACCTTGCCGGCAGCTTCGTTAATGATTCCGTCTTTCGAGCTTGGAATCAACATGTCGTCAATCGCAATCGAGATACCTGCCTTGGTTGCCAAACGGAAACCTGCTTGCAGCAAACGATCGGCAAAAATAACGGTTTCACGTAAGCCGCATTTGCGGAATGAGGTGTTAATGAGACGTGAGATTTCTTTTTTCTTAAGCGGCTTATTAATTTCCGAAAATGCCATACCTTTTGGCAAAATCTCAGACAAAATTGCACGGCCTACGGAGGTATGCTGTACCGATGTCTTGGCAACAAAACGCTCATCGCCCTCGGCATTTTTGTTCACCACTTCATACTCGGTGACGCGTACCGCAATCCGGGACGCGAGCTCTACCGTGCCCGCTTCATATGCCCTAATAACTTCGGGGATATCGGCAAACACCATGCCTTCACCCTTACCGTTAATCTTGTCGCGGGTGGCATAGTACAAACCTAGCACCACGTCTTGGGACGGAACAATCGATGGCTCGCCGTTAGCGGGGAACAATACGTTGTTCGATGCCAACATTAAGGTGCGGGCTTCCATTTGCGCCTCAAGTGAGAGCGGGACGTGAACAGCCATTTGGTCGCCGTCAAAGTCCGCATTGAACGCAGCGCAAACCAAGGGGTGCAACTGAATCGCTTTACCCTCAATTAACATCGGTTCAAACGCTTGAATACCCAGTCGATGCAAAGTCGGGGCACGATTTAACAGAATTGGATGCTCCCGAATCACCTCTTCCAAAATATCCCAAACGATTGGGGTTTGGCTTTCCACTTCCTTCTTGGCAGCCTTAATGGTGGTCGCAATGCCGAGTGTCTCCAGCTTATTGAAAATGAATGGCTTAAATAACTCCAATGCCATCAGCTTAGGCAAGCCGCATTGATGTAACTTAAGCGTTGGCCCAACCACGATGACCGAACGGCCTGAGTAGTCGACGCGCTTACCTAACAAGTTCTGACGGAAACGACCGCTTTTACCCTTAATCATTTCAGCAAGGGACTTTAGGGGACGCTTGTTCGCACCTGTCATTGCCTTACCACGACGACCGTTATCCAGTAAGGAGTCAACTGCTTCTTGCAACATCCGCTTTTCATTGCGAACAATGATCTCGGGAGCGCGCAACTCTAAAAGACGGCGCAAACGATTATTACGATTAATCACACGACGATAAAGATCGTTCAAATCCGAGGTTGCAAAACGACCGCCATCCAATGGCACCAAAGGACGCAGCTCGGGAGGTAATACTGGCAAAACCTCCATGATCATCCAGTCAGGCTTGATGCCCGAACTTTGGAAGGCCTCTAAAACCTTAAGACGCTTGGCATACTTTTTAATCTTGGCATCACTACCAGTTGCTTTTAACTCTGAACGAATTGACTCTACTTCGCGATCAATGTTGATTGTGCGCAATAGTTCCCGAATTCCTTCAGCACCCATAATGGCAGTAAATGCGCCCTCACCAAACTCTTCCACCTTGGTGTTGTACTCATCCTCAGACATAATTTGACCGCGCTTCATCGCACCCTCAGGTGTTAAGCCTGGATCAACAACGACGTATGCCTCGAAGTACAGAACGCGCTCAATATCACGCAAGGTCATATCTAATACCATACCCAAGCGGGATGGAAGAGACTTCAGAAACCAGATATGCGCAACAGGAGCAGCTAGTTCAATATGCCCCATGCGCTCGCGGCGCACCTTGGCCAAAGTAACCTCAACACCGCACTTTTCACAAATGACACCGCGGAACTTGAGGCGCTTGTACTTACCGCACAAGCACTCATAGTCTTTGATCGGTCCAAAAATCTTGGCGCAAAAGAGGCCATCCCTCTCTGGTTTGAACGTGCGGTAATTAATTGTCTCGGGCTTACGAACTTCTCCGAAAGACCACGAACGAATCTTCTCAGGGGAGGCCAAGCCAATTTTGATGGCATCAAACTGCTCCTCACCTGAGGTTTGCTTAAATAGATCGAGCAATGCTTTCATATCAGTTGCGCTCCATGTCAATGTCAATACCCAACGAACGGATTTCCTTCACCAGAACGTTGAACGATTCAGGCATACCAGCATCAATCGTGTGCTCGCCCTTGACGATGTTTTCATAAACCTTGGTTCGACCCGTGACGTCATCAGACTTCACGGTGAGCATCTCTTGCAAGACATACGACGCTCCATAGGCCTCTAAGGCCCAAACTTCCATCTCACCAAAGCGCTGACCACCAAACTGAGCCTTTCCGCCCAGAGGTTGCTGGGTTACCAAGGAGTATGGTCCAGTTGAGCGAGCATGCATCTTGTCATCCACCAAATGGTGCAATTTCAAGACATGCATCACACCAACGGTAACTGGGCGCTCAAATGCATCGCCAGTTCGTCCGTCATACAAGGTAATTTGTTGACGCGAAGGGGTCATATGCAAGCTCTTAGCCTGATCATCGGGATAAGCAAACTCCAGCATCTTGCCAATCTCATTCTCGGTAGCCCCATCAAAAACAGGAGTTGCAAATGGCAAGCCATTCTTTAGATTGCTAGCAAGCTCCAGAATCTGCTCATCGCTAAACTCATCGATATTTTCTTGACGACCCGTCTCGTTATAAAGAGTCTTAAAGAACTTTCTGAGATCGGCCACCTTAGCCTGTTCCTTGAGCATGGCATCAATGCGCTTACCAATACCCTGCGCAGCCCAGCCCAAATGGGTCTCCAAAATTTGGCCAACGTTCATCCGTGATGGGACGCCTAACGGATTGAGTACGATATCGACCGAACGGCCATCAGCCATATACGGCATATCTTCGACTGGAACAATCTTGGAAACGACGCCCTTATTACCATGACGTCCTGCCATCTTGTCGCCAGGCTGCAAGCGGCGCTTAACGGCCAAGTACACCTTAACCATCTTGGTAACGCCTGGAGGCAGCTCATCACCTTGGGTCAGCTTCTTGCGCTTCTCTTCAAACGCTGCATCAAATTGCTTGCGCTTTGCCTCAATCGAGGCCTTGATTGCCTCAACCTGGGTTGCCACCTCTTCATCAGCCGGACGAATATCAAACCAGTGATAACGATCTAACTCCGACAAATACTCTTTGGTAATCGTGCTACCTTTAGCCAACTTCTTGGGGCCGCCATTGGCAGTTTTGTTTAAGAGTAGTTTTTGTAGACGATCAAAAGCATCGCCCTCCACAATACGCAACTGGTCATTCAGGTCTAAACGATAGCGTTGGAGTTCTTCAGCAATGATGGATTGGGCACGGGCATCACGCTCAATCCCCTCGCGCGTAAACACCTGAACATCGATGACGGTACCGCTCATTCCGGATGGAACACGCAACGAAGTATCTTTTACATCAGAGGCTTTTTCACCAAAGATTGCGCGCAATAGCTTCTCTTCTGGGGTCAGAGTGGTCTCGCCTTTGGGCGTTACCTTACCGACCAACACATCTCCAGCCTCAACCTCGGCACCGATGTACACAATACCGCTTTCATCGAGGCGCGCCAATTGCGATTCGGCCAAATTGGAAATATCCCTTGAGATCTCTTCCGAGCCTAACTTCGTATCGCGCGCCACAACCGATAGCTCCTCAATATGAATCGAGGTATACCGATCATCCGCCACAACCTTCTCAGAAATCAAAATAGAGTCTTCGAAGTTATAACCATTCCAAGGCATAAAGGCGACGGTCATGTTTTGACCCAAAGCCAATTCACCTAAATCAGTTGAGGCACCATCCGCAACCACATCACCACGTTTGACATGATCACCCACTTGAACGATTGGGCGTTGGTTAATGTTGGTATTTTGATTCGAGCGAGTGTATTTAGTGAGGTTATAAATATCCACACCGACTTCACCAGCTGCAGTCTCATCGTCATTCACACGAATCACGATACGATTCGCATCGACATAATCAACCACACCGCCACGCGTTGCCATCACCACGGTACCGGAGTCGAGGGCCACAATGCGCTCAAGACCCGTGCCAACCAATGGCTTGTCAGGACGCAAGCAAGGAACCGCTTGTCGCTGCATGTTTGCACCCATCAGCGCGCGGTTTGCATCGTCATGCTCCAAGAATGGCACGAGGGAAGCTGCCGCAGAAACGATTTGGCTTGGCGCGACATCAATGTAATCAATCCGCTCTGGACCAACCATCATGGTCTCGCCTGCTTGACGGGCAGATACTAATTCATCTGCCAACTTACCGTTTTTATCAATGGTCGCATTCGCCTGAGCAATGGTGTACTTCGCTTCCTCAATCGCCGACAAATACTCCACTTGATCGGTCACCTTGCCATTACTCACTTTGCGGTATGGCGTCTCAAGAAAACCGTGCTCATTCAATCGCGCAAACAATGCGAGTGAGTTAATCAAACCAATGTTTGGACCTTCCGGCGTTTCAATTGGACAAACCCGGCCATAATGGGTTGGATGCACATCGCGCACCTCAAATCCGGCACGCTCACGCGTTAGTCCACCAGGCCCCAATGCCGAGATACGACGCTTATGCGTAATCTCAGACAATGGATTGGTTTGGTCCATAAATTGCGAAAGCTGCGATGAGCCAAAGAACTCACGAATCGCCGAAGAAATCGGTTTACTGTTGATTAAATCATGGGGCATTAAATTCTCAGTCTCGGCTTGACCAAGGCGCTCCTTAACAGCACGCTCGACTCGCGACAAGCCAGCACGAAACTGGTTCTCAGCCAACTCACCAACGCACCGCACGCGACGATTACCGAGGTGGTCGATGTCATCGACTTCACCTTTGCCATTGCGTAGATCAACCAAAATCTTGATGGTGTACATGATGTCTTCATTAGAGAGCACCATGGGTCCCTCCATCTCGCTGCGACCCAAACGACTATTGACCTTCATACGGCCTACGCGCGATAGATCGTAGGAGTCCTCGCTATAGAACAAGCGCTGAAACAAAGCCTCAACCGCATCTTCAGTGGGTGGCTCGCCAGGACGCATCATGCGATAAATGGCGATGCGAGCAGCCGTTTGATCCGCCGTCTCATCCATACGCAAAGTCTGAGAAATGTAAGCACCGCAATCTAGGTCATTGGTGTAAATGGTTTCAAATTGCTTAATGCCGCTTTCACGAAGTTTGGCCAAGAGGTCTTCTGTAATCTCATCATTGGCATTTGCCAACACCTCGCCAGAGTCAGGGTCCACAATATTTTTAGCGACCACGCGACCAATTAATGAATCATCCGGTACAGTAATAATTTTGGTTTTGGCAGCCTCAAGCTCACGAATGTGCTTTGCATTGATGCGCTTGTCTTTTTGAACAACGACAACGCCGTTCTTATCAACAATATCAAATCGAGCAACTTCACCACGCAAACGCTCAGGAACAAATTCCATGGATGCGCCGGCTTGCGAGAGTGTGAAGTGGTCAAAATTGAAAAAGTTCGCCAAAATTTGCTCATTGTTTAAGCCAATTGCTTTGAGCAAAATGGTGACGGGCATCTTGCGACGGCGGTCTACCCGAAAGTACAAAATATCTTTAGGGTCGAACTCGAAATCAAGCCATGATCCACGATAAGGAATAATGCGAGCGGAGAACAAAAGCTTCCCAGAGCTATGGGTTTTGCCTTTGTCATGTTCAAAAAATACACCGGGTGAACGATGCAGCTGAGAAACAATCACGCGCTCGGTGCCATTGATCACAAATGAGCCGGTATCGGTCATCAGGGGGATTTCACCCATGTAGACTTCTTGCTCCTTAACCTCTTTTACCTTATGCGGCGCCTCACGATCATTAATGATCAAGCGAACTTTGGCGCGCAGCGCGGAGTGATAGGTCAAGCCACGCTGTTGACACTCTTTGACATCAAATGGTGGTGGCGATAATTGATACGAAACATATTCCATGCGGGCGTATCCATTGTTGGATACGATCGGGAATATTGACGTAAATGCAGACTGAAGTCCTTCGTTCGCTCTTGCTGTTACTGGCTTGTCAGCCTGCAAAAATTTAGCGTAGGACTCGAGCTGGGTTGTGAGCAGGTATGGAACCTGGTGATTATTGGGTCGCTTAGCAAAACTCTTACGGATGCGCTTGCGTTCGGTGAAGCTGTAGTTCATTTCATCTCCGATGGCAGCGACTGAGCAAAGATTTGGCGGCTGGCCTCTACCAGCCTCTGGCGGACAGCAAAACAATATAAATTGTCATGCCCGACCAAACTTGTCTTCTGCAGTCGTATCAGAAGGCAAACCAGATTTCAGACTTACATGAGTAAATGTGAGATCTGGTTTGACCACTGAGGATCAAACTGCGGAGAGCCCGCGGGCTCTCCAGCAATCCCAAAATTACTTGAGCTCGGCTTTTGCACCAGCGTCTTCGAGCTTTTTCTTAGCCTCTTCCGCTGTTTTCTTATCAACCGCCTCTTTGACTGGTTTTGGTGCGCCATCAACCAAATCTTTTGCCTCTTTCAAGCCAAGGCCAGTGATTTCACGAACCGCCTTAATCACACCAACCTTATTGGCACCTGCCTCAAGGAGGTTTACAGTGAACTCGGTCTTTTCTTCAGCAGCCGCTGCACCACCGCCGCCGCCAGCAGGACCTGCTACAGCCATTGCAGCCGCAGAAACACCAAACTTCTCTTCGAATGCTTTAACCAAGTCATTCAAATCCATTACGGACATATTGCCAACTGCTTCAATAATTTCTTCTTTAGTAATTGCCATTTTTAACTCCTAAACTGTATTAGTTGAACCTGCGCATTAAGCAGCAGGAGATGGGTTATCTTGCTCGGGGGTAGTACTGACCTCAGGTGGTGCTGGCTCAGCGGCAGCTTCAGCAACCGGCGCGGCCGCTACAGCTGGCGCTCCACCTGCTTTTTGCTCCGCCACAGCACCAAGAACACGGGCCATTGCCGATACCGGCGCCTTCATCACTCCCAATAACATCGAGAGCAGTTCTTCGCGTGACGGAATCGTCGCTAGTTCTTTAACACCGTTTACATCAAGTACTTTGCCGTTATAAAAGCCTGCCTTGATCACTAATTGGTCTTGCCCTTTAGAAAACTGATGCAATACCTTTGCCGGAGCAACAGGATCTGCAGAGATTCCATAAATCAAAGGTCCAACCATCGAGTCGCCCAGTTG
>JBEDHB010000018.1:0-12869 GCA_041174325.1 Pseudomonadota bacterium | reverse complement strand
GGTTCTCGATCGCACACACTTCTAGTTCTTGCATTTGCGATAACTCAAGTGCCGCGACAATCAAAAGGATTGCATCAGCACCCATAGCGCGCGCTTCATAGACCTGATAAGGATCAATGATGAAGTCTTTACGAATCACTGGCAAAGAGCATGCAGCCCGGGCTTCTTTGAGATATTGGGGCGAGCCCATGAAGTAATCCCGATCGGTGAGAACTGATAAGCAGGTCGCACCATGCGCAGAGTAACTTTGGGCAATCTCATGTGGCACAAAGTGCTCACGAAGCACACCCTTACTGGGACTCGCTTTTTTGATTTCAGTAATGATGCCTGGTTTGTGATTGCTTACTGAGCCTATCAGCGCTTTGGCAAAGCCACGCACCTTACGACTTGGATCGGAATTGGCTTGCATTGCTTCTTTAAGGATTTCACCGCTAGAGATCAAACGTTGTGCAGCCACAATCTCTTGTCGCTTGGTCTCCAGAATACGACTCAGAATATCGCTCATGAGGCGAGACTTTGCGTCAAGGCAACAAACGCTTCGAGTTTTTGTTTAGCCTTACCTGAAGTAATTGTGCTATTCGCTAGCGCAATGCCCTCAGCAATGGATGAAGAGACATTAGCGGCGTAGAGGGTGGCGCCTGCATTGAGGCACACAATATCACGCGCTGGCCCCGATTGATTGTTCATGACGTTCACAATAATGGCTTTGGATTCTTGTGCATCGGCAACCTTTAGAGTTTCCATTGAAGCATGAGCGATTCCAAACTCACTGGGCGTAATCACATACTCTTTGATTTGCCCGTTGCGTAGTTCAGCCACCATGGTGGGACCTGAGAGAGTGATCTCATCCAATCCATCGTTGCCATGAACCACTAAGGCATGCTCAGCCCCCATTAATTGCAACACTTTTGCTTGGGTCGCCACTAACTCCGGATGAAATACCCCCATCACAATATTGGGAGCCTTGGCTGGGTTAGTCAGGGGCCCCAAAATATTAAAGATAGTTCGCACCCCTAGGTCCTTGCGAACTGGGACTACGTTTTTCATGGCAGGGTGATGATTGGGGGCAAACATAAAGCCGATGCCAAGTTGTTCGATGCATTGGGTAACGGCAGAAGGGCTGAGATTTAATTTGACCCCAAGTGCTTCCAAAACATCGGCGCTTCCAGATTTACTACTGACACTGCGGTTACCGTGCTTCGCAATCTTGGCGCCCGCGGCAGATGCGACAAACATCGATGCCGTAGAAATATTAAAGGTATGAGCGCCATCGCCACCGGTGCCGACCACATCGACCAGATGGGTCTTGTCATTGACATTCACTGCGGTAGCGAAGTCCCGCATGACGGTGGCAGCTGCTGCGATTTCCGAGGGGGTTTCTTTTTTGCTACGAAGGGCGACCAAGAGAGCGGCGACCATCGGGCCTGGTAGTTCACCACCCATGATGGCGCGCATGATCTGCACCATTTCGGCTTCAGGTAACTCTTTGCCATCAATGAGGTGTTGCAGGGTTTGGGATGGGGTCATGGCCATTCTTTACTTCATCGCTAAAAAGTTTTTCAGGAGGGCGTGACCATGTTCGGAGAGAATCGACTCCGGATGAAACTGAACACCTTCCACGCATAACTCTTTGTGACGCACACCCATAATCTCGCCATCGGCTGTTTGTGCGGTGATGGTTAAGCAACTGGGTAGATTCTCTCGGTTAATTGCCAGCGAGTGATAGCGCGTAACCCGAAATGATTTCGGGAGATGTTTAAACACACCTTCGTCCGTATGGGTGATCTCATCGGTCTTGCCGTGCATCACCTGCTTAGCGCGGATGATCTCGCCTCCAAAAGCCTCACCAATCGCTTGATGCCCAAGGCATACGCCTAGAATCGGAATCTTGCCTGCATAGGTCTTGATGGTATCGACCGAGATCCCCGCCTCTTTGGGGCTGCAGGGTCCTGGGGAAATGCAAATCCGATCCGGATTGATTTTGGCGATATCCGCAACGCTGATTTCATCATTGCGAACGACTTTCACGTCTTCGCCAAGTTCGGCAAAGTATTGCACCAAGTTATAGGTAAACGAGTCGTAGTTATCGATCATTAAGAGCATCGTTATGCTCCTTTGGGAGTTTCGGTTAAGTCAGCGGCCGCTAATACTGCTTTTGCTTTAGCTTCGGTCTCTTTCCATTCAGAGTTTGGATCGGAATCAGCCACGACGCCCGCGCCCGCTTGAGAGTGCAGCATGCCATCCTTGATCACGCCGGTGCGGATCACGATCGCCACATCCATATCGCCTGAGAAGGAGAGATAACCCGCAGCACCGCCATAGATGCCGCGTTTGGTAATTTCCATTTCATCAATGATTTCCATCGCCCGGATTTTGGGGGCACCAGACAAGGTACCGGCAGGGAAGGTAGCGCGTAAGACATCCATATTGCTCATATTGTCCTTGAGTTCGCCTTCGACGGAACTAACGATATGTTGCACGTGGGAATACTTTTCAATCACCATCGAGTCGGTGACCTTGACGCTTCCGGTCTTGGCAATGCGTCCCACATCATTGCGGGCCAGGTCAATCAACATCACATGTTCAGCAATTTCTTTGGGATCGGCCAATAACTCTTTGGCGAGTTGCGCGTCTTCCTCGGGCGTTGCGCCGCGGCGACGGGTTCCAGCCAGCGGCCGAATCGTGACCATCTTGCGCCCTTCTCGTTTTTCTTGGCGCACCAAGATCTCGGGGGATGAACCCACAATTTGCAAGTCCCCAAAGTCGTAGAAATACATATAGGGCGATGGATTAAGTGAGCGCAGTGCACGATAGAGCTGTAGTGGCGGTTCAGTGAATGTGCGGCTAATGCGCTGGCCAATCACGACCTGCATGCAATCGCCTGCGAGGATGTAGTCCTTGGTACGACGCACCGCCTCTTCAAAATCACTCGCCTTGAATTTACGAATAAGTTCGGGATGTGGCTTGGACGCTTGTTCCTCGCGCATCTGGATCGAGACTGTAAGCATGGCTTGCAAGCTGTGTAGCCGTTTCATGCCATTCTCATAAGCGTTAGGATCATTGGGATCCACATACACAATGAAATAGATCTTTCCTGCGACATTGTCAACAACCGCCAATTCCTCAGTGAGCATCAGCTGAATATCAGGTACACCGATTTCATCGGGCAAGGAATGAACAGCAAGGCGCTTTTCAATATAACGAACGGTGTCATAGGCGAAGTAACCGGCTAAGCCACCACAAAAGCGCGGCAAGTTCGCTTGAGGGGCCACCTTAAAGCGTTTGAGATAGGCATCAATGAAGTCAAGCGGGTTCTCGTGATTGCGCTCAATCACCGTACCGTCGTCCACGATCTCATTAGTCGGATTGGTTGGCGTGCCAACGGTTCGTAAAATAGTGCGCGCCGGTAGGCCAATGATGGAATAGCGCCCAAAGCGCTCGCCGCCATAAACGGACTCCAAAAGAAAGGTATTTTTCTGGCCTGACTTTTGGGTTAGCTTCAAATAGAGCGATAGGGGGGTCTCGAGATCGGCAAGCGACTGCGCAACCAGTGCCACGCGGTTATATCCTTGCTTCGCGAATTCGTGTAAGTCAGTCATGTTCATCATGCCAGGTCTTCTCTAAAAATGATTTAAGACCCAATCGCGTTACGCATAGCATGAATGACCTCACCATAATTTGGCTTACCAAAGATTGCCGAGCCCGCCACGAAGGTATCGGCCCCCGCTTGGGCAACGCTGGCAATATTGTCAATCTTGATCCCACCATCCACCTCAAGGCGAATGGATCGACCGCTGGTATCTTGATAGCGATCGAGCATCTTACGCACCTGTGCGATCTTAGTGAGGGTGCTGGGAATGAAAGATTGGCCTCCAAAGCCTGGATTGACTGACATCAGAAGTACCAAATCAATTTGATCAAGGGCGTGGTCTAGGTGATGGATCGGGGTAGCGGGATTGAGGACGAGTCCAGCTTGGCAACCATGATCTTTGATGAGCGACAGGGTGCGATGCACATGCGCGCTCGCCTCGGGGTGAAAGCTGATTAAATTAGCTCCTGCCTTGGCAAAATCAGGGACGATCCGATCAACCGGCTCAATCATCAGATGGACATCGATCATGGCTGGTTTGCCGTTTTTGATGGCATGGGGGCGAATTGCCTCACAAACCAAGGGCCCAACCGTTAAATTGGGTACGAAGTGGTTATCCATCACGTCAAAGTGAATCCAATCGGCCCCGGCATCCAAGACGGCCTTCACCTCTTCGCCTAATTTGGCAAAGTCGGCTGACAGAATCGAGGGGGCAATAATGGCTAAATTAGGGCTCATTTGAGGACTTTTTGACATACATACCTAGATTCTATCTTGCGAACGGGGTTGGGATAGCGCAGAATGCTGGACATGAATCCACCCGAAATTACCGTTAACGTCCGTCCCCAGTACCTTCCCGAGCAATCGGATCCCGAGAATCAGCAATACGCGTTTGCCTATACCGTGACCATTCGCAATACTGGAACAGCCAGTGTGCAGCTGATTGCTCGCCATTGGTTTATTACCGATGGCGAGGGTGAGGTTCAGGAAGTGAAGGGTTTGGGGGTGGTTGGTCAGCAGCCACTTTTACGCTCCGGCGAGCATTTCGAGTACACCAGTTGGGCAACCTTACCTACGCCAGCCGGCACGATGCGCGGGGAATATTTTTGCGTCACCGAGGATGCCCAGTTTTTTCAGGCGACGATTCCAGAGTTTGCCCTGGTGATGCCAAGAACCTTGCACTGAATAGGGCTATTCGGGAGTTTGGGCAAGGATTCTCGTTAAGATGGAATTGCTTTTTTTAAACCAAACCGATTGATTAAAGGATCAACTATGAAGCAATCTTTATGGACTGGTGTATTGAGCGGCATCACCTTGCTTGCCAGCAGTATATTGATCTCACCTGTAGCAATCGCTCAGCAAAGCACCCTCGATAAGATGAAATCCACCGGTGTGGTGACGATGGGTGTGCGCGAGTCATCTGGTGCCCTCTCTTATACCTTGGGTGATGGCAAATATGCAGGCTTTCATGTGGAAATCTGCAATACCGTGTTGCGTGATATTCAAAAGCAACTCAATCTAAAGACACTGGACATTAAGTACACCCCAGTGACCTCACAAAACCGGATTCCACTTCTTCAAAATGGTACTGTTGATATTGAGTGCGGATCAACAACCAACAACGCAACTCGTCAAAAGGACGTTGCTTTTGCTGTAACGACGTATGTTGAGGAGATTCGGATTGCGGTGAAAGCCAATTCCGGAATTACCTCACTGAATCAGCTAAATGGTAAGAAGGTGGCAACCACCACGGGCACTACCTCAGTACAGCTCTTGCGTAAGCATGAGAAGGCTACCGGAGTGAACTTTGAAGAAGTATTTGGTAAAGACCATGCCGATAGTTTCCTCTTGTTGGAATCGGGGCGCGCTGATGCATTTGTGATGGACGGCTCTATTTTGGCTGGCAATATCGCGAATGCGAAAAATCCTGGTGATTACCGCATTGTGGGTGAAGTCATTGCAGTTGAGCCCATTGCCATCATGATGCGTAAAGATGATCCTGGCTTTAAGAAAGCAGTGGACGATAACCTTAAACGCATGATGAAAGATGGCACCTTGACTAAGCTGTGGGATAAATGGTTTATGCAGCCCATTCCTCCTAAGAATGCGCGCGTAGGTTTAGCCTTGTCTGAAAGTACTAAGCAGGCATGGGCGAATCCAAACGATAAGCCTGCGGAAGATTATCAGAAGAAGTAATTTAGAAGGCTTATGGCGACTTTGATATGAGCTTGGATTGGAGTGTCTTTTGTAAAGACACTTTGACTGGAGAAGTAGCCCCGCGCTGCTTCTCCTTTTTATTTGGGATGGATCCCAACGCTGATCCCACTTATTTGGATTGGTTAATCTCTGCATGGGGCTGGACGATTGCTGTCGCTGGGCTTAGTCTAGTGTTAGCAATGGTGATGGGGGTCGTGATTGGTACGATGCGCACCTTGCCCTCTAAGCATTTAGTCAATCGACTATGCACCGCAGGAGCAACGGTCTGGGTTGAACTCTTCCGAAATATTCCATTACTCGTTCAAGTCTTTCTTTGGTATCACGTAGTGCCTGCATTTTTTCCCATCATGAAAGATTTCCCATCTTATCTATTGGTGAGCATTGCCTTGGGCTTGTTTACATCGGCGCGGATTGCTGAGCAGGTGCGTGCGGGAATCCAATCGCTTCCATCAGGACAGCGCAATGCGGCGATTGCATTGGGCATGACCACCACACAAAGTTATCGCTATGTGTTGCTACCGATGGGAATGCGCATCATCATTCCGCCACTCACATCCGAGTGCATGAATATTGTCAAGAACTCATCCGTTGCGTTTGCAGTGTCCGTACCGGAGCTCACTTTATTTGCCTTGCAGGCCCAAGAAGAAACCTCACGAGGTATTGAAATTTATTTAGCCGTTACGGGGCTTTATATGGTGAGTGCATTCTCAGTGAATCGAATCATGGTGTGGATTGAGAAAAAAACGCGCGTTCCTGGTTTTATTGCTGCCAATCCATCTTCTGCGCATTAAGGTAAGCGAGAGACCATGAACCTGGATCTAAGCTTTTATAACTGGGAACTATTTACTAGTTATATCCAAAAGGGCTTGATCTTTAGTGTTCAGTTAACCATCGTTGCGACCATTGGTGGGATTCTGTTGGGGACGGTACTGGCCTTAATGCGCCTTTCAGGAAAACCATGGCTTGCCTTGCCTGCAACTGCGTATGTCAATACGATGCGCTCCATCCCCTTGGTTATGGTCATTCTGTGGTTTTTCTTATTGATTCCGTTGATCATTGGCAAACCAATTGGCGTTAATTTATCGGCCATCATCACTTTTATTGCATTTGAGGCGGCTTATTTTTCAGAGATTGTGCGAGCCGGAATTCAGTCGATTCCGAAGGGCCAGGTTTATGCGGGTCAAGCCTTGGGAATGACCTACTCCCAAAATATGCGCTTGGTGGTTCTGCCGCAAGCCTTCCGAAATATGATTCCTGTCTTTATGACCCAAACCATCATTTTGTTTCAAGATACTTCCTTGGTGTATGCCATTGGTGCCTACGATCTTTTGAAGGGGTTTGAGATTGCCGGTAAAAATTTTGGACGGCCGATTGAGACCTATTTGTTGGCAGCCGTGACGTATTTTCTAATCTGTTTTACGCTATCCCGAATCGTTAAGCGGATTCAGGAAAAAGTTGCAATTGTTCGTTAAGAAATGAGATTGCCATGATTGAGCTTCGACATATTTCCAAATGGTATGGACAGTTTCAGGTACTAACGGACTGTTCGACTACGATTCATAAGGGCGAAGTGGTGGTGATCTGCGGTCCATCGGGATCAGGAAAGTCAACGCTGATTAAGACGATTAATGCGCTAGAGCCGTTTCAAGAAGGTGAGTTGACGGTTGACGGCATTCACTTGCATGATCCCAATACGAATTTGCCACAGCTACGCGCACGTGTTGGTATGGTATTTCAGCACTTTGAGCTATTTCCCCATTTATCAGTCATGGAGAACCTAACCATTGCTCAGGTAAAAGTCCTCAACCGTAGCCCTGAGGAAGCTAAACAACAGGGCCTTAAATATTTAGAGCGCGTGGGTTTATTGGAGCAAAAAGATAAATTTCCGGGCCAGCTTTCTGGTGGCCAGCAGCAGCGCGTAGCCATTGCCCGTGCCTTGTGCATGAATCCAATTATTATGTTGTTTGATGAGCCTACCTCCGCTCTTGACCCTGAAATGGTGGGGGAGGTTTTAGATGTGATGGTCAAGTTAGCGCAGGAGGGGATGACCATGTGCGTGGTCACCCATGAAATGGGCTTTGCCAAGAAAGTGAGCGATCGTGTGATCTTTATGGATCACGGCAGAATTGTGGAGGACTGCACGCGCGATGAGTTTTTCGCCAATCCCGATGCGCGATCACCTCGGGCCAAAGAATTTCTCTCCAAAATATTAGCTGACTAATTTTTCTAGTCTCTACGACCTTTGCCGGTCCAAAACACAATTGCTAATAGAATAGCTAGAGCTAAAAATGCTTCTAGCACAAATAAAAGCATGGGATATTCATCAAATAACTGAGTGAGCATGATGATTTTCTGGAATTCGAGTAACCCCATTGTAGTTTGTAGGCCCGCATTGTGCGTCGCAATGGCAAGCCTCTTCCTTGCATCCTGTGCTGCGCCGCCAACCAAACCAGTTTCTCAAACGCCTAAAGCGAGTAGCCCGAGTAACTTACCGCGTACTCCGAAGGTGACTGAAACGGTCGTCACGGATGACAGCAGCTCGTCAGCAGCATTAACACCTGTGGAGTTTTCTGAGATACCCGGTTGGAATGAGGACAATTTGAGTGAGGCTTGGCAAGCTTGGTTGCAAAGTTGTAATACTTTGCGTAAGCGTAAGCCAGGACCCGTAAATTGGGTCGTGGTATGCGATCGGGCCAATGCCCAAAAACCCAGAGATGCGAAGGCGTTCTTCGAGAATAACTTTAGAGCCTATGCGGTTCGCAATCAAATTACTGGGAAGTCGGAGGGTTTGGTCACTGGCTACTATGAGCCCATTATTGCCGGTTCGCGTGTGCGCACTGACCGATATACCGTGCCCCTGTATGCCTATCCCAAAGCGTGGGTTCGTACGAAACCATCGCCAGCCCCAACACGCTCTGAGCTGATGAACTCAAGCCTTCTTAAGGGTTCTGAACTTGCCTGGGTTGAAGATCCTGTAGCGGCTGCATCGATGCAGATTCAAGGGTCTGGAAAAATCCGTTTGGATAATGGCCAAATCATGCGATTGGGGTTTGCGGGGTCGAATGATCTGCCCTTTAAATCCAGTGCACAGTGGCTTTTAGATCGTAAAGAAATCACGCGTGCGCAAGCAACGATGCAGGGGATTTCGGAGTGGGCGAAGCGTAATCCCGGCAAAGTGCAGGAGATGCTCAATGCCAATCCACGCTTTGTGTTTTTTCGTGAACTACCTGCTTCAGCAAACCAAGACCTTGGACCGATTGGTGCTCTAGGGGTTCCGCTGACCCCTGAGCGCAGTATTGCGATTGATCCTCGGGCGATCCCGCTTGGCGCCCCCGTGTTTTTAGAAACTACACGACCGCTTAGTAATCAGCCCATTCGACGCTTGGTCATGGCCCAAGACACCGGTAAGGCGATTGTGGGCCCGGTCCGGGTCGATTATTTTTGGGGTACGGGTGATGAAGCTGGAGAATTGGCCGGCAGAATGAAGCAAAATGGCCGTGTTTGGTTAATGCTACCGAAGAGGGATTGAAATGCCATACAACACCATATTGACCCAGACCGAGGGAAAAGTTGCCCTGATCACTTTAAATCGTCCACAAGTACTCAATGCTTTGAATGATGAATTGATGGATGAGTTGGGCGATGCATTATTGCGCTTTGACGCCGATGATGCGATTGCATGCATCGTGATTACTGGAAGTGAAAAAGCGTTTGCTGCGGGTGCGGATATCAGCAAGATGGCGCAGTATGATTTTCAGGATACGTATCGTAATAATTTTATTACTCGCAATTGGGAAACCATTTGCAAGGTTCGTAAACCCGTGATTGCAGCCGTATCGGGCTTTGCATTAGGAGGTGGTTGTGAGCTCGCCATGATGTGTGACATGATCATTGCTGCCGATAACGCTAAATTTGCGCAACCTGAAATCAAGTTAGGAATTGTTCCAGGCTCGGGAGGTACGCAGCGGCTAACCCGTGCAGTATCAAAGTCAAAAGCAATGGATTTGTGTTTAACCGGCCGCATGATGGATGCTGCGGAAGCCGAACGAAGCGGCTTAGTTGCTCGGGTTTATCCCGTCGCGCAATTGATGACCGAAACGATGGCAATCGCACATACCATTGCCGCTATGCCACTGCTTACTCTCATGATGGTGAAGGAAAGTGTGAATGCCGCTTACGAAACCACACTCACCGAAGGAGTTCGCTTTGAGCGCCGTTTGTTTCATGCCTGCTTTGGTACTGAGGATCAAAAAGAGGGAATGGCTGCTTTTTTAGAAAAGCGCCCAGCACAGTTTAAGAATCGTTAGCGCAAGAAAGTTTGGGCTAGACGGACCCAGTAGTTCACTCCAACTGGAATGATTTGGTCATTGAAATCATAGGAGGGGTTGTGCAAATGGCAAGGCCCCATGCCATGTCCTGTTGTGCGGTGATCGCCATCCCCATTGCCTAAAAATACATAGCACCCTGGTTTTTTCAAGAGCATGAAGGCGAAGTCTTCGGCGCCCATGGTTGGATCGATTCGGGTGTTCACCCGTTCGTTGCCCACGAGTTCTATCATGACTTGACTGGCAAACTCGGTTTGCTGTTCATTATTAATGAGGGGCGGGTAGTTGCGTTTGAGCGTAACATTAGCCTTGCAATCAAAGGCGCTGGCTACTTGATTCGCAATCTCATGCATACGTTGTTCGATTAAATCCAAAACTTCCAGTGTAAATGTCCGCACTGTTCCACCGAGCATGGCGGTATCAGGAATGACATTGCTGGTTTCTCCTGCATGAAATTGCGTAATCGAGATCACCGCCGCATCCACCGGGCGCTTATTGCGGGTAATGATGGTTTGTAGAGCTTGCGCAATCTGAACGCCCGCCATGATCGGATCCGCACTGTTGTGCGGCAGGGCTGCATGCCCGCCTTTGCCCTGAATGTCGATCACAAACTCATTACTCGATGCCATCATGGGGCCGCTCACAACCCCAAAATGACCCTCTTCTAAACCTGGCCAATTGTGCAACCCAAATACCGCATCGCATGGGAACTGTTCAAACAGACCATCTTCAATCATTTCTTGGGCGCCAGCACCCCCTTCCTCAGCAGGCTGGAAGATAAAAATCACACTTCCTTTGAAATCGCGATGATTTGCAAGATATTGCGCCGCACCTAGGAGCATTGCCGTATGACCATCATGGCCGCAGGCGTGCATCTTGCCTGGATTTTGCGAGGCATGGGCAAAGGTATTTTTTTCCTGCAATGGCAGGGCGTCCATATCGGCGCGTAAGCCAATCATCTTGCCTGGGCCTAAATCACCGTCTAAGCGACCTACTACCCCTGTTTTACCAAGGCCTTGATAGACCGCGATACCCCAGCTGGATAGAGCCTCTGCAACTAATTCGGCCGTACGTTTTTCTTCAAAACGTAATTCGGGGTGCGCATGAATATTGCGTCGGATTTCAGCAATGCTTGGGGTGGCTTCCAGGATCTCAGGGAGAATTCGCATAGGTCAATATTAGCCCAAAGCGATACACTTGGCGTGGAGATAGTATCTGGATTAAAAAAGTGTAATAAATACCAATGATTACGAATAAACCCTGGTTTTCATCCTACCCGTCAGGCGTTCCTCACCAACTGAGTTATAACCAGTATGGCTCACTCTTGGATTTGCTCGATGAGTCATTTGAAACCCATCGGGAGCGTCCTGCGTATTGGTGCATGGGTAAGCATTTTTCCTATGAAGCCATTGATTTAGCATCGAAACAACTGGCGAGTTATCTGCAAGGCCTGGGTCTATCCAAGGGCGCTCGGGTTGCAATCATGCTACCCAATATTCCGCAATATCCCATGGCTTTATATGGCGTGCTTCGTGCTGGCTACATTGTGGTGAGTATTAATCCCTTATATACCCCTCGTGAGTTAGCAGCCCAACTAAGTGATTGTGGGGCTGAGGCCATTTTGCTTTTAGAGCATTTTGGAAAAACCCTTGAAGATGCCTTTGCGCTTGAGGGTAAAACGATTGCAATAAAGCATGCGGTAATTACGAGTATCGCCGAGATGCTGGGTTGGAAAGGCCCGTGGTTGGATCGTTTTATACGAACTTTTAAGCGCAAAGTAATTCCTTACACATTGCCAACGCACGTTCGCAGCATGCAATTTACTACGGCATTAGAGCTGGGTGGTCGACGAGCATATGAGCGTCCACATCGCTCTCAGGATGACATTGCGCTGTTGCAATACACCGGGGGAACCACCGGAATTTCCAAGGGCGCCATATTGACCCATCGCAATTTAATTGCCAATGTATTGCAAATTGAGGCTTGGTTAAAACCAATTGAGCAACGCAAAACGATCACCGCTTGGCATTTCCTGTGCGCACTCCCCATGTATCACATCTTTGCGCTGACGGGCTGCGGACTATTGGGCATGCGCCTTGGTGCCCGAATTTTGTTAGTTCCGAATGCGCGGGATTTACAAAACTTAATTGGGATTTTGAAAGAGTTTCCAGAGATCAATATGTTTCCGGGAGTGAATACCCTATTTGCCGCTCTTTTGAATAATCCCAAATTTTCTCAATTGGATTTCTCACAGTGGGCACTAACGATTGGGGGTGGCATGGCAGTGCAACGCTCCGTTGCGCAACGTTGGCAAGAATTAACTGGTACGGTCATTACCGAGGGCTACGGCCTTTCTGAAACCTCTCCGGTCGCATCATGTAACACCCCATTGGCAACCGAGTTCACGGGTTCGATTGGCTTACCCTTGCCGGATACCGAGATGTGTATTCGGGATGAAGAGGGTAAGGATTTAGCTGTTGGTGAGATTGGTGAGATTTATATTTGCGGTCCTCAGGTCATGCGGGGCTATTGGCAACAAGAAGCCGAAACACAGAACGTGCTGGGCGCCGATGGATTCTTTCGAACAGGTGATATCGGCGTGATGGACGAAGCCGGTTATTTCCGAATTGTGGATCGTAAGAAAGATATGATTTTGGTAGCCGGATTTAATGTCTTTCCAAATGAAGTTGAAGATGTGGTCGCTTCGATTCCAGGCGTGCTTGAGTGCGCAGTGGTTG